>JAUUWR010000031.1 GCA_030588935.1 bacterium
TTTAATTATTTTCTTTTTTTATAATAAAAAAGCTTTACATTTATTTTATTATTTAATATCTATTTTCATAGGGCTTATACCTTTATTTATTTTGGATTATTTTTTGTTTGGATTCCCTTTTCATAGTTTAATAAAAAATGTGGTGGGAACCTCTTCCAATCTTTTAGGATTAGGAGTATATTCTCAAGAAGCATGTGTAGAAAAGAGCTTTTTTGTATATTTATCTTTATTTTTAGTAATTCCTTTTTATTTTTGGTTTTTATATAAATCCAAATATTTTAAAAAAAATATTAAAACCATGCTTTTTTTAACCAGTTCATTATTGATTGTAGCAAAAAATCCTCAGATAAGATATCTGCTTCTGATAGTGCCTATAATGATTTTGAATTTAATTAAGGTCTTGGACAATAAACAAATTAAAAAATTACTAATTTTTTCTGCAATAATTTCATTACTTGTTGTCCTACCTTATGAAATCCAAATAAAATACCATACCAATGCTCCTGAGTTTGGGTTATTAATTAATAATTTTTTTAATTGGGAAATAAATAAAACATTTCCTGAAGATTTGATAAAACAAGATTTAGATAAAATAAGTAAAGATTATCCTAATAAAATTTTTGTTGTAGGAAATGCTCCGGATTATTATCAATTTCTTGCTGACTTATATTGGGGGAAAAGTATAAAAGAATTTGTAAGTATCCAAGATTATAATCTTTTTTTAAAAAATACATCAACCTTAACTGAAAGAGAAGTAAGATTTTCACCAGAAAATATAAATGGTAGAAGAGAGTTTTGGATAAAAGGAGGAATTGGAAAACCTCTTAATGATGATACAGACTATAAGAATATCAATCTTGGAATTGGGATAAATGAGCCAATTGATATTAATGGTTTTAAGGTGATTAAAAAATATAATAGTCTCTATTTATCTAAAAGATATTATTAATCTTTTTAAAGAAATAAGTGTTTTTGAAAACTTTCTTAAAAATGAACACAAGTAATGTGCGACTCTTATGTGTTTTCAAAAATAAATAATTACCCTTCATAATCTTTATAAACTAAGTTTTTTTATTTGAATAATTCAAAAACTTTTGATAAAAAAGGGAAAATGGAAAAAAAGGTAGCATTAATCACTGGAATTGGAGGGCAAGATGGTTCTTATTTAGCAGAATTATTGTTAAAAAAAGGATATATAGTACGGGGGATAATCAGAAGAGCTAGCTGGCCAAATACAAAAAGAATAGACCATTTGAATATAGAAAGATCTAAAGAATCTGCAGTTGCCCCTTTCTTTATACGTTATGCAGATTTGTCTGATGCAATAAGCATTAGAGCAGTATTGGAAGAATTCAAGCCTGATGAAATATATAATCTCGCATCACAAAGTCATGTTGGTATAAGTTTTAAATGTCCAGAATCTACTTTAAATTTTAATGCCTTAGGTCCTTTAAGAATTTTAGATGCTATAAGGGATATGAAACTTGATTGCAAATATTATCAAGCTTCTTCATCAGAAATGTTTGGAATTTCTCCGCCCCCCCAAAATGAGGAAACACCAATGTTGCCTCAAAGCCCTTATGGAATAGCAAAACTTGCAGCATTTCATACTACTAAAATGTATAGAAATGCATATGGGATTTTTGCTTCAAATGGTATTTTATTTAATCATGAATCTCCAAGAAGAGGTTTAAATTTTGTCACAAAAAAGATAACAAGAGGGATAGCAGATATAATCGTTGGAAATAAAAAGAAAATTGTTTTAGGAAATCTTGATGCTAAAAGAGACTGGGGATTTTCAAAAGAATATGTTGAAGCAATGTGGAAAATTCTTCAACACGATAAACCAGATGATTTCGTTATATCTACTAAAGAAACTCATACAGTAAGAGAATTTGTAGAAGAAGGATTCAACTTAATGGGTTTAGATTGGAAAAATTTTGTAGAGGTTAGTGATATGTATAAAAGACCTGCAGAAGTTCCAGTATTATTAGGAGATAGTTCAAAAGCAGAAAAAGTTCTTGGGTGGAAACCAAAAACCAAATTTAAAGAATTGGTTCATATGATGGTAGCGTATGATTTAAAAGAAAGAATGGAGCAATTAGGATACCTTCCTATAGAACCAAATGTAAAAAAATCAGATGAATTTTATATAGAAAAAGGAAGAGAATTAGCTAAAAAATTAAAAAAACACAAATGGCAAATAGAATTAGATGGAACGAGCCCGTTTTTACAGGAGAGGAAAAAAAACTTGTAAATGAAGTTTTAGATTCTGGTTATGTTAGTGAAGGGTCTTTTACTAAAGAATTGGAGAAACAACTTCAAAAATATTTTAGTGTGAAACATGCTATTTTAACAACAAGTGGTACTGCTGCATTATTCTTAGGAATAAAGGCAGATCAAATGATTAGAGGTTTAAAAGATTATGAGATTCTTGTGCCAGATTTAACCTTTATTGCTACTGCGAATGCCATAAAATGGGCAGGAGCGAATCCGGTTTTAGTAGACATAGAAAAAAATAGATTTTGTATAAGTCCTAAAGAAATTGAAAAGAAAATAACCTTAAAAACAAAATCAATTTTACCTATGTCTTTTCTTGGGAGAAGTTGGGATGTAAATGAATTGAATAGAATTGTTAAGGAAAATAATTTAACAATAATAGAAGATGCTGCTGCAGCTCTGGGTTCAAAAACAAATCAGGGGCATTTAGGTTGTTTTGGAAAAGTAGGTTGTTATTCCCTCCAATCAAATAAAATAATTTCATGCGGACAAGGAGGAATTGTTGTAACAAATGATGATGAATATTTCGAGATGATTAAAAGGATAAAAGATCAAGGAAGACTGTACAGGGGTGAAGAGATTTATTTAACAGAAGGTTATAATCTAAAATTTAATGATATTTTATCTGCTATTGTATTAGCACAATTTAGAAATATTGAGGAAAGAAAAGACAGATTAATAAACCAAAGGTTAATGTATGAAAAAGAATTATCAGAAATACCTGAGATATCTTTTCCTAAAATAAATTATGAACAAGGAGAAGTTCCTTCCTATGTAGATATCTTAGTTAAAAATAGAGATAAATTAAAACAACATCTTGAATTAAATGAAATATTTCCAAGAGCATGCTGGAAACCTATTCATAAAAATCCTCCTTATCAAAATCAAGGAAATGACAGTCATTTTCCAAATGCCAGCCTAATTTCAAATAACTGTTTATGGCTTCCAAATGGGCATGCAGTAAGTTTAGAACAAATTGGTTATGTTTGCGAAAAGATTAAGGAATTTTATGAAAAAATTAATTCTTAAGTTGTAAAATTCTTTGTCTATCTTTTTTGGGAATTATTGATGGTTGAATTTTAAATGTATCTGATTCATAATCTTTCCCACCCCTTAATCCTTTTGTAAATACTATAAATTCATTATCTTCAATTATACCTAAAGCATGTATTTCATTGGGGGGAGTAGTTATTGTATCCCCTTCTCTTAAAATAATACATTCTACGGGTTTATTAGAATTAACATGTTTATACCAATATTCTAAAGTTCCTTTTGTTATTAGGCAATGTTGAGTTGTTTGTTTATGATAATGATCTCCACGCAAGTTTCCTTTTTTTGAAGAAATAACTGCTACATGTTCAATGGTCTCCTTATAAAAAACATCAACTATCTCTCCTCTTTCATCTTTATGTAATTCTAAGGGCTCAGGCACGTTCTTCCAAATATTCCTTTTTCTAGATGTTATATTTCTCGGAAGTTCTAAAAACTTTATCCTTGGGTTTATCTTGTATAATATTTCTTTTAATTTATCTGAAATATTCCAAGAAAGAATTAAAGCATAAGGTTCTTCATATTTAGAAAATACTTCATCACTGCAAATTGGAATTCTTGTTAAAGGAGTGTGTTTGCCTTGTTTATGTTGTGAAGAATCTGTAATATAATCTAAGATAGTATTGTCTAATTTATAAAAATTAAGAAAAGTATTTGCTTTGGCTGCGGCTCCTACACCAATGATTAGATGACCTTTTAATTTAATTTCATGAATTTGGTTTAAAAATTCAGCTCTTTGTTTTTTTATGTTTTGCATAAAATCTTCATAAGTATTTTTTCTGAAAATTCCATTGATTATTTCTTTTTGAATCATTTGTTCCACCTTTTTAGATTCCTGAATTAAATCCTGATCTTTTTTAGCATAAATTCTTAAAGAACCCCCATGGTAATCAACTATCTCTATATTTAAGATTTTTAATCCTACTCTTTCTAATAATTCTTTAGAAGATTTAACAGTAAAATAACTTACATGTTCATGATATATTTGGTCAAATCTTTGGGTTTTTACTAAAAAAAACCAGTAAGGTAATTCAAAAACAAAAGTTCCTCCTTCCTCTAATAATTCATAAACTCCTTTTGCAAAATCAAGAGGATTATTAGAATGATTAAAAACATTATTAGCTATTATTAAATCTGCTTTTCCATGTTCCTGAATTATTTTTTTTGCTGTAGTCTTATTAAATAAGTCTATAATAGTATTTATTCCCCTTTCCCTTGCAAGATTTGCCATATATTGTGAAGGATCTACACCCAAAACTTTGTTTCCTTTTTTTAAGAATTGTTCTGATAAGAATCCATCATTAGAACCTATTTCTACGACAAAAGAATTTTCAGATAAATTTACTTTTGTAGAGACCTCACTTGCATATTGTTCCCAATGATTTCTTGCGAAATAAGAATTTGAAGAAGTATATGAATAATCATATAAAGAATATCTATCTTCTGGATTCACTTCGCAATAATTTTGAATCTGCCCACAGTCTAAACATAATTGACATGCAAGAGGATAAACAGGTTCTGATTCACTGAGTTTTGATTCTGGAATGAATGTATCCGCAAAAGCATGCATCCCTAACTCTATTATTTTATCTA
The DNA here is from genome assembly GCA_030588935.1 of bacterium. Lineage (GTDB taxonomy): Archaea > Nanobdellota > Nanobdellia > Pacearchaeales > GW2011-AR1 > ARS1285. Next base: position 4,924 of record JAUUWR010000031.1, read on the forward strand.
TATTTTGGGATCCACAGACAAGGCAATATTTTCTAAACATTTTTTATTTCATCTATAAATTCTTTATCTTTTAATTTACCTAAGTAAGGGCCTGTTTTATGTTCATAAACAATTGTATCTTTTTCTAAACAATCATACTTATGCCCCCCCCTAAAAGTTAATGATGCATCTCCTGATTTTAAAGAAACAACTTTAATTAAAGAATCATTTAAATCATAATAATATCCTCTGATTGCTCCCTGGACAACAATCCAAGATTCTTGAGTTATGTTTGTCTGTCTTGTTTGTTCTAAATGTTTATGAGGGCGAACTGCTTGGCCTATTTTGTGTTTGCCACAACTTAAGTGCAAGTATTCATTTTCAGGGCACAAATGAATTCTTTGTTTAGGTATATCCTTTTTTTTAATGATTATATGCAATAAAACGCCAGGTTTTATTTTTGAATGTATTTTTTCCATCTTTCTTTAAAATATTAGGGGAGTTTAAATAGATTGTTGAGGTTAAATAGATGATTTTTTATACAAATGTTTAAAAATAAATTGTTTGTTCGAATATGATGATAAAAAATATAGAACAAGTTTTTTTTGATATGATGGAAGCTTCTAATAGAGCAATTAATGATGCTGGAAAACAAGGTGCTAAGTATGTTGGAACTAATCAATATAAAGAAGCTATTACTCTTGCAGATGTTAAGATTAGGGAGAGTGTTGTTAATGTTCTTAAAAGATCTGGACTTCCTATAGGATTAATAAGTGAAGAAGTTAAAGGGATTGAATGTTTTAATTGTAATGAACCAGAATATATTGTTAGTTTAGATGAACAAGATGGTTTTGGAATTGCAGTAGAAAAAAATGATTTTAAACTTAGATATGGTACAATGGCTGCTATTTTTCAAGGAGAAAATCCAAAATGGGATGATGCTATAATTGGGGGGACAATTGAACATAATCCTAAAAAAAGATTAGTTTATGGTTCAAAACAAGAAGGAAAAGCTTTTATTATTGATGATAAAGGAAAAAAGCAAATTAGAACTTCTGGAAAAAAATCCTTAGAAGGGGGATTAGAATTTTTAACAGATAAGTGGTTTAATGTTATAAACACTTTATTTGATATTCCTTTTAATAATCAAGAAAAAGGATTTACAACCTCTGATGTTTTTGGTTCTGAAAGAGGTTATGTAGATGTTGCATTAGGAAAAATTGATGCATTAGGAGAATGCACTAGAAAAGATAATCAAGAGCCTGTAACCTCTTATTTAATGATTAAAAATGCAGGGGGTGCAATGTATTCTTTAAAATTAAAAAGTTATCTTGGTGCTTCTGATTTTGCAGGAGCTGAATTAGTTGAAATTGGCAATTGGCCATATAGAGAAAGTGCTGAAAAAGCTAAGATGGGCAGAGCACCATTATTAAGTGTTGCAACACCTGAATTAGCTCAAACAATGGTTGATTATATGAATAAATTTAATGATTGGAAAGGTTCTTTGATGAAAGATATTATTGAAATTAAAGGATAAAGGAAATTGCGGATTAGAAAATAAGGTAGTTTTACTAACTAAAAGACATAGTTCTACATTTCTAACACCTCAATTCCTTCAACATATTTAGATATCTTATTTAGTGAAAAAGACAAATGATCGGTTATTTATGATGCTCTTGAGGAAGATACTCTTGTTTATGAATATAAAACAAGGCCTTATCAAGGGCAGGGAAAAGATAAAGCATTTATATAATAATCTTTAAAAAAGAATATTCCTTAATTTTCTCATGACTGAAAATCAAAATCTGAAAGAAGGATTAATTAAAAATTCTTTTTGGAACTTTATTAGTTTGATAATTAATAGGGTAGGTTCACTCATATTAGTAATAATTCTTACAAGAGTTTTAATGCCAGAAGGTTATGGTCTTTATTCAATAGTTCTTTCTATAGCAATGGTTTTTTTCACATTTTCGCATCTTGGTATAGATGAAACTTTGGTTAGATATCTTTCTTTAGCTTTAAAAAAAGATAAAAAGAAAGTTTATGCTTATTACAAATATTTAGTGAAAATAAAATTTTTTTTAGTATCAACAGCATTTATATCATTCTTTTTTTTGTCATATCCTCTTGCTTTTTATGTTTTCAGAAATTCTCAACTTTTATTACCTTTTTTAATTGCCGCTTTTTATGTTTTTGTTTTATCTTTTGATACTTTCTATACTCAAATTTTTTACGCAATTGAAAAAGTTCAATATATAAGTTTTAAAGAATCTTTAACCCAGATTTTAAAAATTATTCTTGTTATATTTATTTTTTATTTTATTGCATCTTCTTATTATATCACAAGCATATTTTTTTCATTTGCTTTAGTTTCTTTTTTTATGATCTTTTTTAGTTTTTTTTATCTTAAAAAACTTTTTCTAAGGTTTTATATAAAATCAAAAGTAAAAATTAATAAAAAAAAGATAAAAAAATTTATTGGCTTTCTAACAATTGCTTCAATTTCAACCGCTTTTTTTTCTTATATCGATGCTATTATGTTAGGGATTTTTCTTTCGCCAGAATATGTTGGTTATTATCGGGCTGCTTTTTCTTTGGTTTTTGGTATTGCTGGAATATTATCTTTTCCAAATTTTGTTTTATTACCTTTTTTTACTGAATTAGGAAATAAGAAGACAAAGAAGGTTTTAAAAAATGTATTTAAATACCTTTCAATAGTCACAATTCCTGCTGTTCTTGGTTTAATAGTTTTAGGGAAGTATTTCATAAGAATCTTCTATGGTTACTCTTATTTGCCTGCAGTATTACCTCTTTATTTTTTAAGCATACTAATACTCCCAGGAGTTTTAATTGGACTTTTTTTGTCCTTTTTCTCAGCAAAAGGAAAACCAGAAGTCTTTGCAAAATTAATTATGATTACCTGTTTAATTAATATTTTTTTAAATTTATTTTTTATTAAATTATTTCTTTTAATTTCTCCATCCTGGGCAATGGCTGGTGCAGCTATAGCAACTTTATTGAGTTGGTTTATTTATTTTTTTGCATTAATTTATGCTATAAAAAAGGAATTTAATTTTTCAATTTCTTTTAAACCCCTTATAAAACCCTTGATTGCAGGGGCGATAATGTTTGGGGTTTTATTTTACAGTTTAAAATTAATTGAGAATATAACTTTGATTTTTGGAATACTGGAGGTCCTATTAGGAGTTTCTATTTATTTTTTTATTATGATTTTAATTAAGGGGATTGAAAAAAAAGATTTGGAATTGATTAAAATTTTATTCAAGAGAAATAAAGGTTAGTTTTTTTAGACAGATTATTTTTTAGTTTCTTAAAGAAAAATATAAAAAATTATAATCTATTTAAATAATTTATAGAATCTATATTTTAATAATAAAAAATAATAAATGATGCCCATCTTAAACAGTTTCATTTTTGCTTTTCCTGTTTGCCTCTCTTTATAGGTTATTGGAACTTCTCCTAATTTAAATCCTTTTAAATGAGCTTTGATTATAAATTCAGGAGAAATAGCAAAATCTCCCCTTACTAATTTAATATTGCTAAAAACCTCTTTCCTAAAAGCTCTAAAAGCATTTGTAATATCATAAATCGGAATTTTGAAAAAAATTCTAGCAATAAAATTATATATTCTAGAACTAAAAGCTTTGATAGCATGTTGGTCTCCACTAGAACCTCCTTTAATATTTCTTGATCCAATAACTATGTCAAATCCTTGATTTATTTTTTCAATCATTTTAGGAATGGTTTCAAAATCATCAGATAAATCGCTCATAACCCAAACAATAATCTTTTCAGAAGCTTTTTTTGTGCCTTCTATTAAAGAAAAACCAAAACCAGGGTTTTGGGTTCTAATAATTATCTTAATCTTTTTATTTTTTTTAGCTAATTTATGGATAAGCTTTATTGTTCCATCTTTAGAATTATCGTCTACTATAATTATTTCATAATCAATTTTGTTTTTGTTTAAGGAATTTACTAAATCAAAGATTGTTTTTTCAATAATGTCTTTTTCATTAAAGGATGGAACAATTAACGATATTTTCTTTTTTTTATTTTTCATATTTTAGTTTTTAACCAATTTATTACTTATTTCAACCACATCTTCCCCATTATTAATATTCCTTCCATTATATTTTTTAACTATTTTATTTGATATACTAAATAAAAAAAGTCCAAAGTTTCTACTAAACCATGAATTTTCTACAAAACTTATTAATCTTTTATTTAGTGGGGCAAATTTTAAAAATGCAGAGCCCCCATATACAAGGATATTGGTGTTACTAGAACCACAATCTCTTAAAATTCTCTTGAATTGATTTTTTGTATAACTCTTACCAGTAGTTATCATAATATTATATTTTAGAACCCATTTTAAATGTGCTAGAATAGCACATAAATGTAAAAGGGTAAAGTTGGGAACAATAATCACTACCTTGCCGTTAGGTTTACAAACTCTAAAATGTTCTTTTATCGCTTTTGATGTTTCGTTAAAATGCTCCACAACTCCAAGACTAAAAACAATATCAAAAGAATTATCTTTAAATGGTAAATTACGACAATCTCCTTCAATAGCATTTACCCCCTTTGATTTTGAGTAAGATACTGCTTCTGGACTTATATCTACTCCCTCTGCAATTGCTCCCTTTTTATTAAATAAGTCAACCATATGTCCATGCCCACAACCTATTTCTAAAATCTTTTTATTTCTTATATCTTTAAAAAACTTATCAAATATGATTTCAGTTGAATAATGATGAATCAAATAACCTTCAAACTGATCTCCTTTTTTCCAATACCTAATTAATTCATCATTCTTTTTTTCAAATTTCATTTTGCCTTTCCATTTTTAATATCTTATAACTCCCAATTTCTTTTTCTAATTTAAAATCTTTTAAAATTTCTTCTCCTATTAAATCTATATCTTTTTGATATAAGATTATCCAATTAATATTTTTTCCATTTATTAATATTAAATTAGTTCTTTTAAATCTTTTTGATAGTTTATTATATTCTTTTATAAATATGATGTCTTGATTTGTATCTAATGTAACAAAGAAATATTTAAAAACAGGTTTTCTTATTAAAATAAAATAAGAGTCTTGTTAATACGGCTTTGCACAAATTAATTATTCTGCGCAAGAATTAGAAAAGTTGAACGAAAAAGAATTCTTTATTCTCTCTTCAAGGGTTCTCTACATTTTTTTAAAAATATTAAATTACAATGAGCTGGTCTTCCTTTCCAGTATCTTAAAGTTTGCTGGATAAAACCAACAAAACCATATTACTTAAAATATTAAAGATACTAAAATCTGTATCTTTTTTAAATGTCTTTTTGCTGTTAGAGAAGCTATATTTACTTTAGTGGCTATTTGATTAGTAGTTAAAAATTTATTTTTATATTTTAATAATACTCTTATTATAGCTTTATCAATTCTATCTAACATTTTATTTAACTCATTTAATTTTTATTTCTATAATCTAAAACACAGATATTCTTTTAAACTCTTTTTTTAAAATATATATATGTTTAAAATAAATAAAATTTTATTCGCAGAAACAAAAAGTGAATTTGAATATCCTTATCAAAACTGGTACTTTCCATTAAAAAGACATTGCAAAAAAATTATTGACTTTGATACAAGATGGAATTGGATGGCTTACGGAAATGAGGTTATGAATAAAAAATTTCTTGAATTTATTAAAAAAGAAAAACCTTGTCATATTTTCTTATGGATTGTTAATGACAAATTTGATTTTGATACTTTATTAAAAATAAGAGAAATCTCTCCTAAAACTCAGACCTTTATGGTTCTTCAAGACGATGATTCTTCATTCGAAGATTGTTCAAGATATTTTATTTTGTTTGCAGATTATGGATTAATTTTTCATAAGAGATACATTCCAAAATAT
>JAUUWR010000017.1 GCA_030588935.1 bacterium
AACATCTAAATTACTTCCAAAAATATCTCCCAGAACTTTTTGCTCAACTTACATTATTCACAGGAAAAATTCATGCAAAAAAAAGAAAACAACTCTGGGAAAAATCAGACATAATTTTCTCCACACCTCAATGCATCTCCAACGACCTAAAAAACAACCTCTACAACCTACAAGATGTAAATCTTCTTATAGAAGACGAATGCCATCGCTGTCTAAAAAACTACGCCTACACCCATGTAGCAGAAAAATATAAAGAACAATCTCAAAACCCAAAAATCCTTGGCTTAACAGCCTCGCCAGGAACAGACAAAGAAAGAATCAGGCAAATAGCTGAAAATCTCGGCATTGAAACAATTGAATTAAGAACAAGAGAAAGCGAGGATGTCAAAGAATATCTACAGGAATTAGAATTCAATATCATAAAATTAGAATTTCCAGAAGAATTCAAAAAAATCACAGACATTATCAGAAAATTATATGAAAAAAAAGTTCAGGAATTAAAAAACAGAAAACTTATCTTCAGGCCAGCAAATAAAATAAGCCTCTTAGAAGTCCAAGGCAGAATTATGAAATCAATAGCTTCAGGACATAAAAACTTTAATTATTTTGCAGGTGCCACTGCTTGCGCTCAAGCCATCAAACTCTCCCACTTAATAGAACTCTTAGAAACTCAAACCCTCCACACTTCCTCAAATTACATTAAATCAATTTTTGAGCAGGCAGCTCAAAACAAATCAAAAGCAGCAAAACAAATAGCTAAAAATCCAGATTTCAATTCTGCCCACATCAAAATAAATGAACTCATATCAAAAAACATTGAACATCCAAAACTTCTTGAATTAAAATCAATTGTAGAAGATTCAATTAAAGAAAATCCTAAAAACAAAACAATTGTATTCTCACAATACAGAGATACTGTGATAAAAATCTGCAAAACACTTAACCAGATTCCAGACATAAATGCAAAAGTTTTTGTCGGGCAGACTAAAAAAGCAGAATCAGGACTTTCTCAAAAAGAACAGCAAGAAATAATAGAAGAGTTCAGACAAGGAAAAATAAATATAATCTGCTCAACATCAATAGGAGAAGAAGGACTTGACATCCCAGAAGTTAATTCAGTAATATTCTACGAGCCCATCCCAAGCGCAATCAGAAAAATCCAAAGGGCCGGAAGAACAGCAAGATTAATGAAAGGAAAACTCATAATCTTAATGACAAAAGCCACTTTAGATGAAATATTCTATTATGCCTCCCTCGCAAAAGAAAAAAGAATGTACAGGGCAATTGATAGTATTCAAAAAGATTTAAAAGATGGCAAGCCCATTAATCCTAAACAACCGCAAAAAAGATTGTTTTAAAATCTTTCATGCCAAGTTAGTTCTAAATTATGTCTATAAACTTCATTAGCTAAGTCACGATAGTGTCTAAGCTTTATTATCTCTTCTAAAGATAAATTCTCAATATTTCTTATAAATAAAATATCAAGTCCTCTTAGCTTCTCTACTCTTCCTCGCACCTTCTCAAATTCTATAGTTGTTATGGTCTCCTTACCAAACTCCTCTGCTAGGCTCTTATATTCTTTAGTTAAATTTTGATATGCTTTACTTTCCATTTTATTTTAATTTATTTATAACAATCTGACAATAGTTGAACTAAATCAACTTTTTTTAAACCAAGAGATAATGTTCGTAAACTCTTAAGATCAACATCTTGGAGATATTTTTCATCTGGTATCTTTCCACCAGAATATCCTACAGTAACTACTCCTTTTCTTTCATCATCATAATTGCGTAAACTAACTTTTACTTTATCATATTGGTTAATGGGGGTACAAAACAATTCAAGATCTCTCCACATTTCTAAGTGAGCAGAAACAAAAGCATTTTTTGCTTGTGACTCAATCCTCTTTATTTCTTTAAGAGTTGTTATCACTAATTTTTCATGTTTTTTCTCATAATTAAGTCTATATTTCTTTTCTTCAATTTCTTTTCTTTGAGAACGCAAATACTCTTCTTCTATTTTTGCAGCAAGTTCTTCTGGTAATCTAAACTGTTTGTCTAGTTTGATAGATCTTAGTATGTTATTTCTTTGTTCTTTAGTTTTTTCTTTTAGTTTAATTTGTTTTTCATTTGTCATTTTTATTTATTCTAAAATAGTAACTACAACCTTTTTAAACATTATTTCCCCCTTAGTACGGAATAATTAGAAAGATTTATAAATCAAAAATATTAACTTCTGTTATGGAAACAGAAATACTCGAACAAGCAGGTTTTACCAAAGGAGAAATCAGAGTTTATTTAGCTTTATTAGAATTAGGTGAAACTACAACAGGAAACATAATAAAAAAATCTAAGATTACAGGATCTAAAGTATATGAAATACTTGAAAAACTTATAGAAAAAGGATTAGTTTCTTATGTAATTAAGGAAAAAACAAAATATTTCCAAGCATCATCTCCTAAAAGATTATTAGATTACATAAACAAAAAAGAAATAGAAATTAGAATATATAAAAAAGAAATTGAGAGTATAATCCCAAAACTTGAATCAATACAAAAAACAAAACAAAAAATTAAATCTTCTCAGATTTTTGAAGGCTATGCAGGAATAAAAACTGTTTTCAACCTCATTTTAGAATCTCTAAAACAAAATGAAGAATACTATGCTTTTAGCTTAGGAGAAGAATTAAAAGATGAAAATATAATGTTATTTCTCCAGAACTATCACCAAAAACGTATTCATAAAAAAATAAAAGTTAAAATAATCGCTAATAGTAATGAAAGAATCCTATTTAAAGAGTTATCCAAATTGAAAAATTTAAGAATAAAATATTATGATAACCCTTTTCCATTAGGAGTATTTATATTCAAAGATTATATTGCTACATTTACATTTAAAGAAAAACCAACTTGTTTTTTAATCAAGAGCGAACAGATAGCTAATTCTTATAAAGATTTTTTTAAATCCTTATGGAAACTTTCAAAAAAATAAAAAAGATTACTCTAAATCAGCCCAAACCAAACGATGATCAGAATATCCCTTAACTGTATCTGATTTTTTAAGTTTTAAATCATCTGTAAAAAAGATATTATCATAAGCCTCAAACTTAAATAATTTTATTTCGAATATATCTGGAGTAGTTCCTTTCATATTTGCATTTTTCAATCCTAATTCCTCAAAATCACTAAATGAATTTAACTCTTCTGAATTCATATTAAAATCACCCACAAGTACAACTTTTCGTTTCAAATTTTTTTGCTCTTCTATAAATAAAGCAATTTCAACTATCTGTTTTGAAGAGTATTTGTCTAAAAGCCCAAAATGTATCCCAATGACTGTAAGGTTTTTTTCTTTGAAATAAATTGCACAAGCTCCGCCTACTCCTCCTTTCTTATCTTTAGCTACCACACTAAGGTTCAATCTCTCAAACTTATTTTTAGAAACTATAAGAGTGCCCATATCTAAAGGCTCATATGGAGATCTTGCTGAACCAAAACAGGAAAAATTATATCCTCTTTTTTTAAATTCTTGAATTATTTCCTTTTCTTTTAAAGAACCTAAAACTTCATTTATAACGAGAACATCTGCATCAGTGTTAGCCATCAATTCTACTGTCTTTTTATTGAATCTACTTAAAAAATTTGTTAAGATTTTAGAACGCAATACATGAATTGATAAATGTCCTAATGCATTAAAAAATAATGTTTTCCCATACATCCCATACATCATATTATAAGTTGCAAATCTCATTCCAGACTCCTTTTCTATATTATAAGTTTCCTCCAGCAAAATAAGATCAACTATTGGAACTATAAGGATAAAAAATAACAAAATAATTATAATTATCCCTAAAACAAAAATATACTCTTTTACCATAAATAAAGAAAATAGATAGGATTTATTAACTTTACCTTATCTTAATTATTAAGACAAAAAACCACAAAAAAGTTTATTTTAAAATGCCCTTCCACAACATCTTCAAAATAACCAAGAAAAAATCAAAAAAACCAAAACCAAAAATAATCGCAGATATCCACGAAAAAAACTCTCTAATTCTCGCAGAACTTCACGAAAACAAAAATATCAAACTTGAAATCAAATCTCTAAAAATCGGAGATTATCTTATAGGCAAAACAATAATCGAAAGAAAAACAGTAAATGATTTTATCTCATCAATGATTAACAAACGATTAATCCAGCAATTAAAACAAATGAAAAAATACAGGCAGCAATTATTAATTATTGAAGGCATAGATGAACAAGAGCTCTACAGAACTGATACTAAATTAAATCCAAATGCAATAAGAGGATTCATATTATCAATTATAACAAATTACCAAATACCAATAATCTTCACACAAGATTATCAAGACACTTCTCAATATTTGATAACCCTAGCAAAACAACAACTCAAACCCTTAACAGAAACCACCCTCCACCACAAAATCCCAAAAACAATCAAAGAACAAAAACAATATATCCTCGAAGCATTTCCAAACATCGGCCCAATAACAGCAAAAAAACTTCTCAAAAAATTTAAGAATATCCATAATACAATAAACGCAACAACAGAAGAATTACAAGAAATTTTGAGAAACAGGGCTGAAGGTTTTAAGAATCTTTTAGAGGGATAGTCTGAGGGATGGTTTTCTTTAAAATAGATTCCACATCTGACTCTACTAACCCAAAAGACCTGCCGTCTCCCTTATTCCTATCCCTAAGATGTTCAACAACATCAAAAAGATAATCTTTAAAAGGCCCTTTATAATTTTTTACCCAAGCTTCAAAATCCGCCATAGTTCTATAATTAGGAATTACTTCCCCTCTAAGAAATTTTCTCGCCTCTCCCTTATCAATTAACAATTCTCCCATTAAAATAAAACCAACCACCCTATATTTAAAAACAAGATTATATCATAAAACAACCAATCAAAACCAACAATTACTTAAAACCCAATTAACTTTCTAAATTATATTTTTTATTTTATTATCTATATTTCTACAATTTATTAAGTTACTCAAAAGAGTTTTCTTAAGTTCTCATCTTTAGAGATTAATATTTTTGTATATTGGGATATTATAATATCATTATAAGTTAGTAATTTTCATCCGTCAATAATCTATAAATTTCCAAATCTTCATAAACCGGCCCATCTGCAAACAACTCAGATTTCTTTAAAAAAAATCTGTCAATATCAAACCTAATCTTCTTAATCTTAATGCTCTTAACATAATCTAAAAACCTCCTTCTATTAAAAACATGCTTAACCCTTGCTATAGTTATATGGGACATGAACCTAAATTCAGGTTCAAACAAACCAGAAAGAGTTTCATCAATCTGTTCCTGCAAATCAAAAACTCCTTTACCATTTAATTTTATCCAAATAACCCGAACATATCCTTTATACCTACTCGAAAAAACACCAACCTCCCCAAGCCCGGATTCAAAACCATCAAACTTAATTTCCTTTAATCTCTCTTTCACTTCTCTAACTTTCTCCTCATCAATCTCTCTTAAGAACTTTAAAGTCAAATGCAAATTTTCAGGTTCTATAAATTTCCCTGCAAATAAATTTTTCTTCTTGATAATATCCTGAATTCTTTTAATTTCATTAATAGCTTCACGAGGCAAATCCAACGCAATAAAGCATCTTTTTTTACTTTCTTCCATATTCTATAAAAACAAAACTTATTTAAATAGGTTTTTCCTTAATAAAATAATAAAGGAGGGAAAAATGAAAGATTTTAATGCATGGCTAATAATTTTAGTAGGTATTATATTGATACTCCCTTTAATCGGAGTAACTCAGTTAGGAACTGTAACTGACGGTATCCTTGCTTGGGTCTTAGCAATAGTTGTATTAGTAATAGGAATAATGCAATTGATAAAGAGAAAATAATATCTGTTATCAAAAGAAATGAAAAGGAGGTGAAAATGGCAAAAAATAATTTAGATGTAATAGGAAAGTGGGCTTTTTTAATTGGTTTAGCTTTAGCGGTAATCGCAGGTCTAATCACAGGATTCTACACAATTCCTTACTTAGCTCTAATCCTAGTAATACTTGGTTTAATAGTTGGTTTCTTAAATATAGCTGAAAAAGATACTGTTAAACTATTAGTAGCAATTATTGCATTAATGGGCGTTGGAGCAACAGCTGTCATGATTATTGGTGAAGTAATAACTGCAATTAATACCATCCTTCTCGATTTAATAACAAATATAATCACATTTGCAGGAGCAGCTGGTTTGGTTGTAGCAGTAAAAGCTATTTACGAAACAGGCAAGAAATAATTTTATTTTTTAATTTTTTTATCTTTTCTAATTTTAATTATCTCAATTTAAATTTTTAAATTAGTATTATCTATCTATAATCTAATGATTATTAAACTTCTCAGAACAGAGTTTAAACATCTCTTCTCTTACGCTTAATATTTTATATATTAACAATATAAATATTAAAAAATAATTTTATAAAAAATTCTCTCAACCAGGCACCAGCGCAACAAAACTATACCCCCTTAATTCACCCAACTGTCTAACATCTTTCAATTTAACAGCATTAATTTTGTCTTCATATTTATAATAATTTTCAGCATCTCCTCCAACCTCTTCCTGCAATAATTCCATCATTGTAGTATCGCATTTTTCCTTGCTTATCTGCCTCAAACCAATCAACCTTTCCTTAGCCTCATTAAAATCGCTTTTCCCAAACTCTTTTAATTTTTTAATTTCTTTTAAAACAACCCTTCTAACTTTCTTCACTTTCTCTTTAACAGTCCCAACATAAATTATTTCATAAGCATAATCTTTTGATTGTTCTAAACTTGTTCTAATTGCATAACACAACCCTCTTTTCTCCCTAACTTCTTGAAACAATCTGCTGCTCATCCCACCCCCTAAAATACAATCAAAAATCTCTGCAGCATATCTATCTTTATCTCCCAGCTTAGGTCTATGAAAACCCAAAATCTCATGAGCCTGGTCAATTCCTTTTCTCTTTTCAATTAATTCTCCATTTCTAGAAATTATTGGAATTAAATTAATTCTTTTATTTGTTTTAGGAAATCTCTTTGCCTGCCTCAAAACCTCGCCCCAACTAGTATTCCCAACAACACTAAAAATCATATTATTTGTTGAATAAATTGATTTAAATAACTCAACAATTTTTGCCCTGGATAATTTAGAAACTGTCTTTGCATTTCCTGCAATAGACATATTAAATGGTTTCGCATATAACATTTCTTTTATTTTCTCCAAAAGATACGTGCTAGGATTATCATGATACATTTTAATTTCTTCTAAAATAACTCTTCTCTCTCTTTCCAAAGCATTTTTATCAAACAAAGGATTTAAAACTAAATCCCTAACAATATCTACACCAAGCTCATAATACTTACTAGGAAGTTTATTCCAATAACCAGTTACTTCCTCTGCTGTAAAAGCATTAATAATTCCCCCCTTTCCCTCAATTTCTTTGGGAATTTCTTTCACAGTTCTATTTTTTGTTCCTTTAAAAACTAAATGCTCGATAAAATGAGAAACTCCTTTTATATCCTCATTTTCATATTGCGCTCCAAATTTAACAGAACAAGAAACAGCCACCACAGGTGTTTTTCTTTTTTCAAAGATAACAGTCATACGGTTATCTAATTTTTTTCTGTGGAATTCTATATTTTTCATTTTATTTTCCCCTTATTTTAACTTATATCTTATAAAATATTAAATTATTCAGATGAGTTCTTTTGTTTGCTTAATCTTCTCATCCCTTCGAACTTAGATTCTTATATCTTATTAATATTCTTACTTAATTTCTAAATCACTCAACCAACACCTATACCTTCCCTCACTTTTTATATTATATTTAATGCAAATATCTTTTTTAAATTCTGGCATTTTTAAAACAGCTGTCTCTGCCTCTCCTCCTTCAAAATCAATTCTAAATTTATATTTCTCTGCCTTTTTCTTCAATTCCTTAAACATCTTCATATCAATAACTTTTCCTAAAAACTCTTTGGGAATACCTTCACAACTTATTTTTGTCAAAACAACCTTAAACTTTTCTTTAAACAAATCATTCCAAATTTGTTCTGGAGAATAATCCCACAAAGGAGCATGAAACTTTAAACCAAACCCAGAGCAAATCTTTTTAATCCTTTTTCCCTGATAACTTGAAGCAATTCCCCCAACAACCACAATATCAATCTCATCTTTAATTTTTTTTATAAGTAAACCTAAATCAACTAATTCTCTCTCTTTTTCTCCTTTAGTTTTTTGAATTATTAATTTAATCCCTAATATCTCAGCCTGCTTTTCAAGTAGATTCAAATAAGGTTTATGAAACATAAAGCTATCAAAATTTTTTGAAATAACACTTAACAAATACTTCACATCATAACCCTTCTGCAAAGCCAAATGCAAAGCTAAACAAGAATCCTTACCTCCTGTAAATAAAACTGCCGACCTTCTCATAAACTAAAATAGAAAAATCAATTTATATTATTAACTAATTCTCATATTCATAAACCACTCCCTGTAAACCAACATAAACCTTTTCATCATTGCCTTTCTGAGATTCTATATCTCTTTCTATTCTTGATCTTAAATTAGAATCCTTTCCTGCAGGAAAATAAAGTTCTCCTTCTGCACATCCAAAACTCCAAAAAACCAATCCAGCTAAACTTATACCAATCCCCAATTTTTTACTAAACTCTTAATCATATAAATATAATAACATAAACAATATTTAAACATTTATTCACTCTTTTGATTATTTCCTACTAACATACTCATTATCTTTAATGTAAAATCTCAACTTCCTTGGCAAATCTTCCCTAACCCCAACCCTAAAAGCTTCGACTATCTCAAAATCTTTATTATTTCCACTAATATCCTCATAATCTTCTTGCTCTCCCATCTTCTTCGCTTTCTTATTATTTTTATTACTGATAATTCTAATATCTTTATTACCAAAAATATTCTGTTTATGAAACCTCTTGTCAATTTGCAGCGCTTTTGTCAATAAACCAGGCCCTGAACATTTTTCCTCAAAATTTAAAGGCTCTAAAGCTCTTATTAAAACAGCAGATGCCTTGCCTTCAGAACCAGTAACAAAGTTCATTAGCCAGGAATTATGAACTCCATAAACTAAAATAGTTCCTGCATCCATCCTCATAGTATCTTTTAAGTCGCCATTTTGACAGGCCCTTGAAGCAGGATCACTATCATCAAAATAAGCTTCTGTCTCAATTATTTTTGCCTTCTTTTCCCTACCATCAATTCTTCTAACCAAAATCTTACCCAACAACTCCTTAGCAACAATCTCCGCATCTCGAATGAAAAATTCTTTATCCATTTTATTATTTTATATCACTAATTCTCAATTAATAATCAAAAGATAAGCACTTAAGCACCTCATCTCTAGAGCGTAATATTTTTGTAAGTTATTAATATTATAAATTATTATATTTCAAAGTCATCCATAAAATTAAAAACCAAAAACCATTAATAAAATTATGCCAATCAATGCCCACCCAGAATACCTTGCAGCAGAATCAAAATATCATCAAGCTGAAAATGATGAACAAAAACTTCTTGCGCTTGAACAAATGATACGCTGGATGCCAAAACACAAATCAGCAGAAGCTCTAAGAAAAAATATAAGGACAAGATATAAAAAACTGAAACAAGAACTGCAGAAAAAATCGAAAAAATTAAAAGCAGGACAAAAAGGAATTAAGAAACAAGACATGCAGGCAGTCCTCGTAGGCCTAACAAATTCTGGAAAATCCTCAATCCTAAAAGCAATCACAAATGCCCACCCTAAAATAGCAAGTTATGGTTTTACAACATCTAAACCAGAAATAGGAATCCTCAATTACCAAGGATGCAATATACAAATAATAGACTTGCCCCCGATAGCTTCTAAAACCTTTGACAAAGGAATTATAAACACTGCAGACACAATTCTTATCGTCGTTGAAAAACTTCATGAAATCAAACCAATTCTAGATTCAATTAAACAAAATAAAAAAGCAAAAAAAATACTTGTTTTTAACAAAATAGATTTGTATGACAAAACCACAAAAAGAAAGATTTCAGAAACACTAAAATCAAAAAAATATAATTTTATTTTAACATCAACAAAAACAGACGAGGGTTTAAATGACTTAAAAGAAAAAATTTTCAAATCTTTTAACATGATTAGAATTTATACAAAAAAATCAGGAGAAAAACAAGACAATAAACCAGTTGTCCTACATCCAAACTCAACTTTAAAAGACCTAGCAGAAAAAATCCTACACGGCTACTCAAAAAAAGTAAAATATGCAAAAATAACAGGCCCTTCAAGCAAGTTTGCAAATCAAAAAGTCGGCCTCTCGCATGTTGTAAAAGATAAAGATGTTGTTGAGTTTGTGACTAGGTGATTAATAAGCCCTCTTCCCCAACTCATTCAACTTTTTCTTATTAATCTTACCCAACAACTCGCAAATTTCCTTAGCAACAGCATTTTTCAAATCTAAAGGATGTAACTGCTTTTTCTTAAAAGCTTTCTCAACGCTCTCATAACCAACAAACTCTAAAACCCCTCCATATTTAGCAGGCCTTTCAACAACAAACATCTCTTTCCTATCTTGCTTTAAAACCATTATAACATACTTTAATAAAGCCATAACCCCATTATCAGGCTCTCCCACTATACAATGTGCCTTATTTATTTTATCTTTAACAGATTTTTCATCATCAGTTAAATCAATCTTGCTTTTATCAACACTAGAACTCATCTTTTTTCCAATCAGCCCTGGAATCATAGGATTCATCACTTCAATTCTCGCATCATACCCAATTTTGGGCAAATTTTCCCTTGCAAACATAAAAATTTTTCTCTGGTCTACTCCTCCAAACTGAACATCAACATCTAAATACCTCTCATCTAAAGCCATCATTATAGGATAAATAAATCCTCCAAGTTTTGGATGATCTTCAAACTTAACTACTTCAGAAGCAGCCCTCCTACAGTCTCTTATAGAATTTATACTTGCTAACTGCAATATATCATACATATATTCTGGTTTTAACTGAAACTCACTTCCCTTAACAAATTCTATTTTCTTTAAATCTGCCCCTAAAGCTTTAAAAATCTGAGTAATAGCTTCCCTATAATAATCATATCTATGCTCTAAAACAGTCCAGGAAGTGCCATCTAAAGCTCCATGCAAATCAGCTAAAAGAACTTTTATCCTAAAACCTGCTTTACTAAAATCATTTAATTTCAATAAAGGAAAAAAATAAGCAAGCGAAGGTTTTCCAGTTACAGCAGTACCCCAATAAACAACAGGATTTTTCTTTTTCTTAAGCAAAGCCTGCAACTCACTTTCTTTAACAATCTCCTCAGTATTTCTCTTAATTAACTCAAACTTCTCATCAACACTTAATTGTTTTGCCATAATCAAAACACTATATTAACATTTATAAAACTTTTTAATATAATATTATAATGAAAACAAACCTGTTAAAAATATCCTTGTCAATCTCGCTAATGGGAATTCTCTTACTCCTCTTTCTTTCAAACTTCTTAGAACCAAAACTAACAGATATTGAACAAATCAATAATAAACTCCTAAACAAAAAAACACAAGTTCAAGGAACTATTTCAGACATAAAAACCTACACAAACTCAAGCTTCCAGGTAATTTCAATAAAAGATTCAACAGGAGAAATAGATATAACCACAAACAAGATACTGAATCTAACAAAAAATCAAAACATAACTGTAATTGGAACAATTAAAGAATATAATCAGGGTTTGCAGATACAGGCTGATAAGATTATTTCTCAAAAATAAAATCCTAAATTAGTTTTATGAAATTCAGGAAGGTAAACCTAACCTGAATTTCTTTATCACAATATCTCCCAAATATCAAGAGTTTTGAGGCTACTCCTCTATAGAGCGAGAAATATTTAAGACATATAAGTTAGTAAAAAAATTTGAGTTAGATTTATCTTCTCAAATTTTTAATAAAATAAAAACATACTCCTAACCAAAACATCAAACAAACAACGCCTTTATATTTGGAAAAAAATACCAAACAGCAGCTGCTGCACCAATTAAAACTAAACATGTAATTACTAAAATTATCCAAAACCATTTTCTGGATTTTTTGGGAGCTGGTACTTGAATCTTAGCAGTTTGCAGTTGAGCCCTGGCAGGTTGAGCCACTGGTTTGCTTTGAACAACAGGCTTTTGCGGAATATTGGTTTTATTTATTTTGTTTATAGTACTAGAAACAGTCGGAACATTTCCTTTTCCCTCCAGATTTAACTGAGCAATAGCTTCATCAATCTCTTTTTGCGCATAACCTGAAGAAAGAATTTTCTTTTTCAACTCTCCTATTTTATAATTACCCCGATTTATTCTCAGATACTCTAAAACTATTTGATTCACCATCTTTTAAATATCAGGTAATCGAAGTTTATAAATGTTTTTTCTTGATTGAAGATGTGTTATCCTAAAATTAGTTCTATTTCCTCCATATCTTGTACTTATCTTTTAAGCTCTCTCCTTAAACCAATTTCTATTTTATTTAATCTACTAAATTGATTTAACTCGCCTCATCTGTAGAGTGAGAAATATTTATATGATATTAGTTAGTAAATAATTTGGTTAGGCTTTGCCTTCCAAATTAATAGAACGAAAAACTTAAAAACCCCAACATCATAATATTTCTAGCCCGAGGGGGAGAGAGTTCTGATAAATATTAAAATGGAAATAGAAAGAGAAAAAATAACAATTTTATTTAAAGAAGTTGGAGTACATTATGAGGTAAAAGGACTTGCTGAATTAGATCTTCATCAAGCTCATGATATACATGCATTTTATAGACTTATAGAAGATAATTCAAAAGTGATTCATGTTCAAGGATATCCTGGAATGAGTTCCGAGCAAGAAGCACATATTTTCGCAAGATTAATGGATTATGATAAACTAAAGGAATGCAGGAGAAAAGGAGCTTTGCTTGGGAATGAAAATGCAGTAATTCAACAATTCCCAAATTTTAGCTGTGGGATAAGAATTCCTTATGACTCAAAAATTCTTGAACAAAAATTAGCCGAAAATATTCCTGAATTAAACCCAAAAACGGAAAGAGAGTTCTGATATGTGAAGATGGGAAACGAGAATAAATACGACGAACAATCTTTAGATAGATTTGAAGAAGCTTTTAAAGAAACTATTGAGAAGATTGCAAATCAGTTGTCAGATAAATATAAAATTGAATTTTATGATCTTCTACACAAGTATGGTACAGTTATGGTTAATGCAGGGGAATATAAAGTTCGGAATGAAGGAGCAATTCCAATACAAACCTTCAACAGATTAACTTCATATTTATTGGGAAAATTAGAACAATTAACCCAATCCGGAAAAACAACTACAGAAAATCTCCCTCTTGAAGAAAAAGAATATCTTAAAAAAAGAAAACAAAGTTGTAATCTTCTTGGTGGTCAAGCATCACCACTTTAATAACAAACTTTATAAATGCCTAACATTTATAAAAAATACCCAAAAAGGGAAAGAGAGTTCTTGATTAAAACACAAAAATAAAAAATGACTGGAAAAATACTTTTGCCTCCGAACTATAGGCCTATTGAAAATCCATTAATCTTCTTAGCTGGACCAATTCAAGGAGCACCTAAATGGCAAAACAAAGCTATAAAAATCATCCAAGATATTGATTCATATATAAATATTGCCTCGCCGAGCAGAGAAGTTGATAGAATTTATCTAAAACAAAATCAAGAGAAGTTTAAACATTCTGCTAATCAAGAAGAATGGGAACAAGTAGACTGGGAAACTTTTTATTTAAACAGAGCTGCTCAAAAAGGAACTATAATGTTTTGGTTTCCTAATGAAGAAGCTCATTATTGTGAAAGAGCTTATGCGCAAACCTCTAGGTTTGAATTAGGAGAATGGAAGACAGAATATAAACAACGAAGAGGCAATATTGTTATTGGATTTGAAAAAGGGTTTTCAGGAGAGCATTACATAAAATATAGATTATCTAAAGATAACCTAAATATTCCTATTTTGTCTAGTTTAAAAGAAACTTGCAGAGTTTCAATAAATAAAGCAAGGGCTACAAGTTAATGAGGGGGTTTTGATATTTTATCCAATGGATAAATTTATAAATCCTTATAATTTATAAAATTAAACCCAAAAAAGGAAAGAGAGTTCTGATGGATGTTGAAGATGAATAAAGATAAAATTAAAAAAATCATACCCTATGTTATCACCACCACTATACGGATTGGGGCCTTTGCTTTGGCTACTACTATCCCAATACTTTATAGTTATGTGGGGCCACAGATGATAAGGCAAAGTAATGAACAAAAATATGAGCATTCTTTAGAATCTGTATCTCCAGATCCAAATAATTGTGGGATAGAGAAAACCATAAATGGAAAAGAGAGCTCTGATAAACAATAAGAAAAATGATATCAAGAAGTTTAGTTAATTTATTACATGGCAGGTTAAGAATAGAAAGTAAAGAGATAAGTGAAGAAGAGGCTATAAAAATTATTAAAGAAGTTCCTGGAAATCCATATCTTCATCATA
>JAUUWR010000035.1 GCA_030588935.1 bacterium
ATTAGAAATATGGCAAAAAAATTGATTACTAAATCAGATGAAGAAAAAAAAGCCTTTACTGAGAAACTTCAGAAAAAAGGTTTTAAAGTTGAGAGCATTGCAGATGCATTGGCATTAAATAAAGAAAATTGGCTGAAAAGAAGATTACAAACAATTGTTCATGCAAAAAAATTAGCAAGTACTCTAAAACAAGCAAGGCAGTTTGTTGTTCATAGGCATGTTAATGTTGGGAATAGAATAATTAATATTCCTTCATATCAAGTTGATTTAGAAAAAGAACCAGAAATAAAATTAAATATTATATTAAAATTAAAAAAACAAGAAAAACCCAGGAAGGAAGTTAAAAAGAAAGTTGAAGAAATTAAACCTTCTGAAAAAGTTAAAGAAGAAAATAAGGAGAAAATTTAAGATGGTAAAAGAAAAACAAAAAACTAAATCTGAAGAAAAAGTTGAGAAAGAAAAACCAAAAACTTCAAAAAAATTAAGTAAGGATAAAGATAGCTCAGGCTCTAAAAAAACAAAGATTAGTGAAAAAGTAGAATCAGATATTAGTGATAAAGAAATTAAAAAATCAAAAGAGAAAAAAGCCCCTGAAAAGAAAGAGAAAAAAGAAAGAATAGGAGTGCTTAATATTTATACTACTTTTAATAATACTATGATTAATTTAACAGATTTGGCTGGAACAAGTGTTGCTAAATTTTCAGGTGGTGGTTCTACAAAACAAGACAGATTAAAAGCAAATCCAACTGTTGCTATGTTTATTGCTCAAAGGGTTGCTGAAGAAGCAAAAGACCATGGATTTACAGGATTTTATGTTAAGATACGGGCTAAAACCGGGCAGGCAAATCCTGGACCAGGAGCTCATTCTGCAGTTAAATCATTAACCAGAGCAGGATTTAAAATCCTCAGTATTATGGATAATACCAGAATTCCAAGAGGAGGTCCGAAAAAGAAGGGTGGAAGAAGAGGGAGAAGACCATAAATAGGTTTAAAAATGATGAAAATTAAATAAATATCAATACTTATAAAATATTACGCTCTAAAAATGAGATGATTAAGCTACTCATCACCGAGCTAAATAATTTATTGAAGATGAAATAAAAAAAATGATAAAAATCCAAAATTACGATAAAAAAAATCAGAAAATAAGTTTTGTGACAGACATGTCAATTAGTTTGGCTAATGCTATTAGGAGGGGTGCTTTAGAAATTCCAATTATGGCTATTGATGATGTTGAAATTTCTAAAAATGATTCTGCTCTATATGATGAAATTTTGGCTCATAGAATTGGATTGATTCCAATTAAGACAGAGAAAGTTTCTGCCAAACAAATTAAATTTAAAATAAAAGAAGCCGGACCTAAAACAATTTATTCAAGTGATATAAAACCTTGTGTTGGAACAGAATACAAATTTCCAATAGTAATTTTGGATAAAGACCAAGAAATTGAATTAGTTGCAAATGCAAATTTGGGCAAGGGAATTAAACATACAAAATATTCTCCGGGTTTAATTTTTTACAAGCATAATATTGATGAAGAAATTTTAGATTTTGTTCATATTGATGATGGAGGAAAAGTGCATTACGATGAAAGAGAACTGAAAGAAAAACAAGTTTCTGAAGAGATTGCAAATAAAATTAAAAAATTGAGTGTGGTAAATGAGTTGGTTTTTAATGTCGAATCCTGGGGGCAGATTGAAGTTAAGAAGATTTTTACAGAAGCTATTGATGTTCTTGATAAAAATTTAAGTGAGTTGAGGAAAGCTGTGAAATGATTTTATATATCTAAAAATATTTACGGCTCGAATCAGGAGCTTAAGCTGTTCATCTGAGTAACTTAAAATTTAAAGATATAAAAAAACAAAACTTTAAAAAACAATCTCTGCTTAGAAAAACTAAGCGGAGATGCCGGAGCGGTCAAACGGACTTGGTTAAGGTCCAAGTGGCTTAGTACCTACGAGGGTTCGAATCCTTCTCTCCGCATTTTAAATAAAAGAGTTCTGATAAATATAAAATGGTTAAATTAGAAAAAGAAATTAAAATAAGTCTTTTAGAAAGAGATTTTTTTGCAGAAGATAGAACAGGAACTACTATAAAAGGTTATGAACCTGCAATTATTAGTGATGGAAAAAAATAAGAATTGGGCGAGTAATTGATACAAAAAGAATAGGGGAAGCACAATTTATAGATTTTATTTCAAACATCTCTTCCCTTAACTGATTCTCAATTAAATTTAACAGAACTTCTAAAAGATAATGAAAATGGAAGTGTGTGGTTAAAAAAATTAAGAGAACGTTCTTTATATTATTCTGGAAAAGAAATTCCAACAGCATTGTCAATCAGTTGTGTACAAATTCCAAAAAAAGTAGAATATAGTCTATTTCCAGAGGACTATATTGAAAAAGGTGGGGATTATACTTGCCCCCAAGGGTATTTAACCTGTCTTCCAGAAACTGCAGTTTATTTTGTTGTGAAACCTCCAATAGTTATTGAGGATGGTAAAAGAATAACAAATCTTAATTGGCATAGAAAACTTATAAGTTCTAATGGAATCTTTGATAGTTACTCTATAAAAGATGTTGAAGAAGAAAACCCATTTAAGACATTGCAAGGAGATTTATTTGGAACTCTAAATTCTGGAGATTTAATAGATAAAATTGGGAAGTGGGAAGATTGTTTTCCTTTAACTCACTATCTAGAAATAAGTTATCCTGTTGCATTAAGGGATCTTGGACAAATGAATCCTTTAACTATCAGGATTCAACCAGCAGAAACTTTTAAAAACTAATTCTCATCTCAGTTTATATTAGAATGATATCAAAAACCCAAATAAGCAAACGAGTAAAAAGAAAAACAAATCCTGAATTAGTTGGAACCATTGAATTAGCTCGAAAAAACAATTTATTAGAATTAGGTAAGAGATTATCAGGGCCTAAAAGATTTTACAAAAAAGTTAATTTAGGGGATTTGGATAAATTAAAAGAAGAAAAGATTCTTGTTGTTGGGAAAGTTCTTGGTGATGGAGAAATTAAAAAGAAGATTAAAATTGCTGCTTTGGGTTTTTCAGACAGTGCTAAAGAAAAACTTAAAAAAGCAGATTGTAAAATATTAACAATAAAACAGGCTATTGAGAAAAATCCTAAATTAGAAGGGGTGAAGATAATATGACAAGAATAATAATTGACGCAAACAATGCAATTTTTGGGCGGCTTTGTAGTTTTGCTGCTAAAAAAGCTTTGCAGGGTGACGAAGTTATCATTGTTAATTGTAAGAAAGCTATTATAACTGGGAATAAAAAAGATGTTGTTAAAAAATATCATGAATTAAGAGAAAAGGCAAGCTCTTCTTTAAAAGGTCCAAAACATATAAGAACGCCTTATAGAATGCTGAAAAGGGGAATTAGAGGAATGGTTCCTGATCATAGAAAAGGTATTGGAAAACAGACACTTTCAAGAATAAAATGTTATGACTCTGTTCCTACAGAACTTGAAGGGCAGAAAATGATTAAATCAGGAAGAGTGAAACTTAAAAAACATATTGAATTAGGAGAATTAGTTGAAAAGCTTTAAATATAATTAATAAACTGTTAACTTAATAAAATATGATGGCTTGAATCAGAAGCTTAAGGAAACTCCTTGAGTAGCTCGATTATTCATGAGATTCCAGATAAATAAAACAAGTGGAATTAACAAATAATTATGGCTCGAGAGAGAAGATTAAGCGCGAACAACCCTCTGTAGAGCTTAATATTTTTTAAGATTCCAGAAAAATAAAAATGGAAAAAAACAAACAAGGTAAGAAAAAACAAAAAAGCAAAGAACAGAAAAGTTTGACAGTAAGCGGGAAAAGAAAAACTGCTATAGCTAAGGCTACGATTAAAAAAGGTGCTGGGAAAATCCTGATTAATAAAATACCTTATGAAAATTTGGATTTTTTTAAGAAATTATCTATTAAAGAGCCTATAGAACTGGCTAAAAATGTTTTAGGGGGTTTTGACTTTGATATTGAAGTTAATGTTAAGGGAGGGGGCTCTGAGAGCCAAATTGGGGCTTCGAGACTGGCAATTGGAAAAGCTTTGGTTGGTTTTACAAAATCAATAGAATTAAAAAGAGTTTTTAGCAGTTATGATAAAAGTTTGCTAGTTGCAGATATAAGAAGAAAAGAAGCTTACAAGCCAGGTGACAGCAAGGCAAGGAAGAAGAGGCAGAAGTCGTTTAGGTAGAAGGCAAAGGCAAATGTATTTATTGTGCTTTTGGTAATTCTTATTAATATGGATGTAATCCAAATAAAACAAGGTCTAGGTGTTAGAATTTTTTATAATTTAATAGATTGTAAACATAGGGGGGATTGTTCTTACCAAGAAGAGAGGGAGGCCAAGTTAAAAGGGAAATATCCCTCAACAGAGGGTCGTTGTTATTTTAATCCAAGTATATTTCAATGTAAAAAATATCAGAAGCTTAATCCTCAAGCAGAGATTCCAGAAATTTATGATTTAAGATGTTTGTAAAGAGGTTGTTAAAGATAAATTTAAATAAATTGTTTTATTGGCATGATATGAAAAATAAACCTAATATAAAAGTAATAATATATTCATTAATCGCCTTTGGTTTTCTGGCTTTAACATTTTTTGTAGACTGGATATTTATAATCGGGGCTGTTGTTATGATGTATCTGAATCAGAGAGAGCTGATGAAAAGATAATTCTAAAAACCCTTTTTCAACAAATATCTAAATCCTTTCCTCAATTATCCTGGAAATTGGTTTTCCTGTCTTTTTTTTAAGTTTTTTAAGCTTATTGATAGTTTCAACTGACAGAGTTATATCTATTCTTTTCCTTTGGAATGGAAGTTCTCTTGTCTTATCATAATTTTCAAGCATTTCAAATGCTTTTTTATTCTCTTTCAATATCCTGTTTATTGTTTTTTTATTTAATTGCATTTTCTAATCTCCAGGCTATTTGCCTTATATTTGTAAGATTCTTTTTTGCTATTGATGTGGCTTGATAAATTAATAAGTCTCTATTAACCTTCTTCTTATTTTCTTCTGAAAAAGCATATGCAAGGAATAAAGCAGTTCTCTTGTTTCCATCTGAAAATGGATGATCTACAAGTATAGCTCTCCACAAATAAGCTAATTTTGTGTAAAATCCTAGTTTTGGTTTATTTATCGTATCGATAGCAAAATCTAAACTAGAGCTGCTTCTTAAATTTCCTCCAAAACCTTTATTTATCCTCAACAAATCTTCCTTACTAATATCCATACACATAAATAATGGTTAGATGGTATTTAAAGGTTTCTATGGAAAATTGTTAATTCTAAAAACCTAAAATCTTAAAAAGCCCAATTTAGTTGAGAGCTTAGAAGATAAATATTTTATAATTATCAAAGATGTTTGGGAAAGGGTAGAGTACGAAATAATAAAAGAAGTTAATAAAACCAGCCATTAATATCAAACATTAAAACTAAAAGCAAAATTAATAAAATAGTTGAAGCGATTATATACCATTTTTTCTTTTTCTCCCAATTAGCCAAATAAAAAACTAATCCAATTAATGTAGAAAAAATCGGATTTAAAATTGTTGAACCTGCCATTTAAAATAAAGGAAAATGTGCTTTATAAAAGTGTTTATGGTTGTTAAAGGTGGTTGAAGTGAGGTTGTTGGGTGAAGGATAGATAATTCTAAAAACTAATCTTTCTTAAAGCACTTATGTCTTATGCTGTTTATGTTACTGAAAACTTTGAAAAAGAGATAAAAAAGATTTCTAAATCTGAAAAAGAAATAATTAAAAAAATATTTTTACAATTAAAAGAGAATCCTTATGTAGGAAGAGATTTACAATATAGATTCTTAAGAGAGAAAAGAATTAAAGAAAAAAGAGTTTACTATCTGGTTTATGATGATTTAAATGCTGTGCTTATTGTCGCTTTTGGAGGAAAAAAAGCACAACAAGAAACAATTGATGAAATTATTAAAGATCTTCCTGAATTTAGAACGTATTTAAAAAATATTTTAAAAAAAGAATAAATTAAAATCAAGCAACTCTTTTTATTTTTCCTGCTTTAACATCTGCTAAGCTATTTTTGAATTGTTTTACTAAATCTAAGTCTATTTTTTTTAATATTATCATGTCTTTCATTTTTTCTACTCCTAAAACAGAGCCTTCTTCTATTCCTAATTCAACTCTTATTTTAGAAGGGATTACTACCTGCCCTTTAGAGCTTATTTTTGTTATTTGCATTATGTAAGAAAGTAAGGATTACTTACTTATAAAGTTTTCTATATTAAATTTTTTAAAGAGTGTAATTGAATTCCGGCAATCAAAGTAAACCCAAAACATTTAAAATCTAATTGTGAGAGGTTGAGTGAGGGTTGTTGGGTGGAAAGTTGTTTTCTTATACAATAATACTTATAAATAAATAAAATAATTAAAAAAAATGGCAGATCTAAAATGTTTAGTGTTTTTTAGGATAGACCATCCTGAAATTAAAAAAAAGGTTGATGGATTAGGAAAAGTAGTTTCATTTGAAGAAGTCGGAGAGATAGATAGCCTTGGATTAACTGAGTTGAGTTTAGATTATCTTCCTTCTTGTCCTTGTATGGAAGGTTCTCCAAAAGCTATAGAGCTAGAAGCAGATGAGAGATATGTTTCTAGAGAGTTAAAATATAATTAAAATCTAATTGCCAGAGGTTGAGGTGAGGGTTGTTGAATGATTGCGGAAAGGTTTAAATAAAGAAGATTTTTGAAGTTTTTATGGTATTAACAAAGCAAAAAATAGAAAAATTAGAAAAAGAATTTTTTGAAAAAATTAAAGAAATATTATTAGAAAATAAAACAGAACTTGTGAAAGGCTTTAATTCTAAAGAAAACATAAAGAGAGATTATTCAAATTTAGGATATAAAGAGAACGATGTTGAAAAAGGAGCTGAAAGAGTTATTCAATCAATTATCTGTAAAAATACAGATTGGGAGGTTAATTCTGCTCCAATAAGCTCTGATTTATTATTTGAAACGGCTGAAGCAATGATAAACATAGACGCTAAGACATATAAAGAAAAACATCAAGAACATAATAAGATTAATGTTGGAGCAAATCAAATAAGTTATGGCCAACATATGCCTATGAAAAGTTTAGGAACTGGAACGAAATATACGTGGAAGGCCGCATTGAGAACTATATATCATCATCAAACCTACGGAGAAATTCCTTGTTTAACATTTTTTATTAAATTTATATATGATGATGAAAATAAAACTTTAAAAAAGATAGAATTAGTAAGCGTACCCAATGGAATTCTAGAAGACATTTATGGAAACATTTTTGTGAGGGGAAAAAGTGAAATTGTTGCTGGAAAACCAGTTAGAGACATTAGAGTTGTTATAAATAAGTTTGAAAATCCAAAAATAATAGGAAGATGGAAAAGAAAAGAAACAATTTTCCCTTAACCACTAACTTTAATATTTAGACATCTTCTTCTCATTATTTCTTCATATTCTGGATTAATATCAATTAAAATAGATTTTCTATTTAATATTTTAGCGGCCCTTCCTGTTGTTCCAGAACCTGCAAATGGATCTAAAACAATTCCATCTTTTGGACAAAAGGCTTTAATTATTTTGTGAGGGAGTGCTGTTGGAAAAATAGCAAAATGAGCCTCTTTAACTCTCTCTAAGGGAATTTTCCAAATATCTTCGGAATCAAAAAAATCTTCTTCTTGAGGAATAACCCATAGATCTCCAGGATTTTTTCCATTTCTGTGATTTTTAATTGTTTGCAAAACATAATGTTGTTCTTTTATTGTTTTATCATATCTATCATCTAATTTTAAAATTTCCTTTAACTTATCCCAGTCTTCTGATTTAGGGAGAGAACGTCCACCTTTATCCAATCTAAACCAATGTCCAGCAGTATCTTTATAATTAAAAATTTTATCTATTTGTTTTGTTGAAATTCCTCCTTCTTTTCTTTTTTCTCTTAAATAATTCAAGATTTCTAATTCTAATTCTATAGAAATATTGTGGACTCTTTGTTTTGAATAAGAAATTCCTAAAGATTTCCTTGCTCCAGGACTTGCCCCCATATTTATTTTTTCTCCATTGAATTTGCCATTATATCTTCTTCTCATCTGCTCATTATGCAATTTAATTTTCCTTTCCCAGTCTCTTTCTTTATATTCTTGTTCTGATAAAACTTCTGGAAAATCAATGTTTTTTGTTTCATCTCCATTGTTTTTATGAGGCACTCTTATCTCATCAAGATTTACATAATAGTCTGGAGTATAATACTTTTCTAAATCTTTAATAAAAAAATAAATTGGTTCTGATACATTTGCTAATCTATCTTTAATAGAAGAGGGCATATGATTGGGTTTATACCAAGTTATTATATTTCTTAAAATCCAACCATTTTTTTGTAATCCCAATGCAGTCCTCTCAGGAATCATCATTAATCTTTTTTTGATATACTTATCACCGATATTTAAAAAATAAGAACCAGTGTCTTTTAAAACTCTCCTTAACTCTTTTCCAATTATAATCATCTTATTTATATATTCTTCTATTCTTTCTTCCTGTCCTATTTGGCCTTCTGTCTCATAATCTCTTTGCCCAAAATAAGGGGGGGACGTTATAATTATATCTATACATTTATCAGGTAGAATTTTTAATTTTTCCATTACATCCCCTATCAAAATTAATGGTTCTGTAGTTTTTGGCAGAACTACTGTTTTTTCCATGCTACTAATTTGAATTTCCATCTTTCTTAATCTCCTCCTTTAATCTTTTAGAGTTCATTACCTCTTTTAAATTTTTCAGAAATTCTTTTGATGCCTCTAAAGGAATAAAAACACTTCCTTTCATAACCCATTTATCTCCTTCTTTTATTTTTTGCTGGATTAACAAAGATTTGCCATAATCATTTTCAATTAAATCTATGTAAAATCTTTTCTTTCCAAAATCAAAATATTTGAAATCGAGATGTTGATATCTATGGTTTGGGTAATAAACTCTTGCACTTCCAATTTGTTTCATATAAATATTATTTTCAAATAAAAGTATTTGTAAATGCTTTTCTACAGCTTTTCTAGAAATTTCTGTTTGTTCCTCAATCTCTTGAGTTGTTAATCCTCGAGGGTGTTTCTTTAAATGAGTATGAATTTTTTCATGAGTTTCACTCTCTCTTACAAATGGAGAACCAAATTTAACACCCTCTTTTTTCATACCTTATTGAAGAAAAGAGACCTTATAAATGTTACTAAGTGGTTGGTACCAAGCAATCGATACATTTAAATACCTTAAAGATATGACTATCTCAAGGATTTTTACCTAATTAAATTTAAAGGAGGTAAAATAAATGATATATACAAGAAGAGTAACAAGAATAATTGATGGAGATACTTTTGAGATAAATATAGCCATTCAAGGAACTAGATTCATAAGAGTAGCAGGACTAAATGCTCCTGAACTAAATCGACCAGGAGGAATTGCTGCAAAAAACAGGTTAGCTGCTAAATTTCTTGGAAAAAGAGTAGAGATAACTCCTGTTAGTCGGTCTTATGGCAGACTCGTTGCTAAAGTTAGGAGGGTTTAGAAAATGGAAATAGATATGGGTAAATGGGAATTATTTCTTGAAGATGATTTTGATTTAACAGAAGGATGGTTTAAACCAACTATTAGTATTAAAAAAAGAATTGATGAAAAAAATATAAAACAGGCTTTTGAATTATTAAAAAAAG
Organism: bacterium; assembly: GCA_030588935.1. Classification (GTDB taxonomy): domain Archaea; phylum Nanobdellota; class Nanobdellia; order Pacearchaeales; family GW2011-AR1; genus ARS1285. Next base: position 9,735 of record JAUUWR010000035.1, read on the forward strand.
ATTTAAAAGATTTAGGGAAGTGGAGGAAATTCAAGGAATTGAAGAAGGATTTAGAAAATGGATAAGAAAGGATACATTCCAGGAATTGCGACAGCAATAAGAGTTATTATAGGAGTATTTGTTTTTATAATAGTTATGGATATGCTTTCTTCAACATTCATCCCAAAAAATTTAGTGTGGTCTGTTTCCTTAGGGATTGTTGTTGGTGCTGGACTTCTTTCTTATAAATTCATTCCTATCTTTTAATATCTTCTACCCCACAAACCATAAAAACCCCCTTACCTTCTTCATAACACCATGAAACTAAAACCCCTATCAATTACAGGAACTGTGTTCATTATAATCGCCTCATTATTAATAGTCGGGGCTTGTTTTTTTTGGTTGGTGTTTAAGGTGATGAAATGGGATATGGCTTTATTGTTAATTGTTTGTTCATTAGTTATGTTTGGGCTTGGGTTGATAATGCTGAGATTGACTGCGAGAAAAGTTAAGGGGAAATAAGAAACATAAAAACCCGACCAACAACTCTTAA
>JAUUWR010000046.1 GCA_030588935.1 bacterium
TTAGAATTAACAAGGAATTATGAGGTTCCAGCTTATATTAAGCAGGATTTGGAGTTGACAAAAAGATATATAGAAAGCATTTTTGGGAGGGATAATGAGAAGCAGGTGGTGTTGGGGGAGTGGGTTTGAAGTTGTTTGAAAAGTGATTATTAACCTCAATAATCCTTAAAAACCTCTCTCAATTGTGATTAATATGGAACCTTTATATAAATTAACAGATACAGGATTAGCAGGTTTTATAAAAAATCTAGGTAATGAGCTTATATCAGAATTATCAAAACAAGGACGTAATATAAATGTAGAACAATGTTCTCGTGATAAACAAGATCAAGGTTATTCTTTAATATGGATTTATAATAATAAATATTATGCAGATATAATGCTTTCTAGGGAGCCTTATGGAAGTTCTAATTTAACAATCGATAGGTTTTGGTGTATTGAAACTAGGGAAACTAGGCATTTTCCTACAGAACTTAAAGAGGCTGCACAAATCTATGAAGATGTAACAAAATTTTTTGAAAAGAAATTTGGAAACCCGATTTCTGAGCATTCTGGAAGGATCATATATAAAGGAAATCTAGAAGTTAGTGAATTAGTAAGGAATTAATCAAGAACTCTCTTTCCTTAGGTTAGAAATTAGAGGATTCAAGGATTTTATAACCTTAAAATATATTTTTGATTATATGAGAATTTAAAAAGGTTTTTGGGTTTTTTTGATTGTGAGGTAGAGAAAGAGAGATGTCAGGAATTTTTGGTGTTTATTCTGTTGAAGGAGAAAATGTAGCTGAAGAATTATATTTAGGGATTATTGCATTGCAGCATAGAGGAGAAGAAGGTTGTGGAATTAGTATTGATAGAAGGGAAGGTTTTTATACGCCTAAAGCCAGAAAGTTAGCACATTATTTTTTTAGAGATAATTTTGATGGTTTAAATGGATTAAGAAAATTAGCTCCTAATGCGGCTATTGGACACACCCTTTATGAAAATACTGGAGGATTACAGCCCGTGGAGCAATGGGGAGAAAATCATCTGATTTCTTTAGCTATGGATGGTATTATGTTGGGGTTTGGAGGAAAAAATGATTCTGTTATGAGGACTTTATTTTCCAGATATTTAGACGAGGAAGATAGGGTTTATTCTGCTGGAGAAAGACTAATGAAAAAACTTAATGGAAAAGGTTCTTATTGTGTTGCTTCTTTGGTAAAAGACAAAGAGGAGGGGATGACTAGTCTAGTTGCTTTTAGAGATCCTAAGGGAATTAAACCCTATTGCTTAGGAAAAAAAGATCATAAATATATTGTAGCTTCAGAAAGTAAAATTCTGGCAGGGATTGAAGCTGAGTTTACTAAAGATATTGAGCCAGGAGAGCTGATTGTTATAAATAAAGATGGGCTTGAATCAAAATTATTAGTAGAAGAAAAACATGCCCATTGTTTTTTTGAATGGATTTATTTTGCAGACCCTACTTCTGTAATTGAAGGCAGGGATGTTTTAGAAGTTAGAAAGGAATTGGGAAGAAGATTGGCTAGAAGGTATGCTGATAGGGTTGATGTTGATTTAGTAATGGCAAGTCCTGATTCTGGAAGAGGAGTTGCAATAGGTTTTCAGCAAGAATTAAGTAAAATAAAAGAAAAATTTATCCCTTATGAAAGCGCTGCTGTGAAAAATCCTGGTGCTAAGAGAACATTTCAAGTTGAAAATGAAGAAGAAAGGAAGTTGGCAGCAAGAGTTAAATTTTATATAAGCGAAAGAATTGTTAAAGATAAAAATGTTGCTGTTGGTGATGATAGCATTGTTAGAGGAACTGTTTTTAGGGATGGAATGATTTATAAATTAGATAAAGCAGGAGCTGGAAAAATATATCCGGTTATATCCTGTCCTGCTTTACTTCATGCATGCATTAAGGATCCAAGAGGGAAGAATTTTATAGCATATGGTTTAGAGGGAACTTTAGAGGAAATAGGAGAGCAAGTTGCTGAAAAATTGAATGCAGAGTTTGTTTGTTATCCTAGTATGGAAGATATGATTGAATCAGTTGGTTTTGATGATTTATGTAAGGCTTGTATTGATGGACAATTTCCTGTTGATGAGAAATTTTGGAGATGATCAAAATAAATAAAACAATATTGTCGGCACTAACAAAGCACCCATCAAATGCATCCTCCTAATTCCTAAAAGAATTGTTGAGATTCCTAAAGATGCTGAGATAAGAAATACTAATAATCCTCTTAATCCTGTAAAATATGTTGTTAAAAAAAGTAGAACAACCAAAATTATTAAGGATAGTTTTGAGTAAGGGATTTTGTGGATGTTTTTTGCAGTTAATTTGGAGATGAAGATTGTTATAAAAAATGCTGTGATTCCGGATATGATGATTGTTCCAATGACGAATAGAAGATTATTAAATGTTAGTTCTGGAATGAGTTTTGAAATTGCGACTGCTGCGCCTGTTCTTGTTTTTTGGATGCTGTAAAGAGTTATGAAAGAAAGTCCCATGACAATTGTGTTTATTGCTCCTAAAAGGAAAAGAAATTCTCTTTGGTCTTCTATGTTTGATGCTTGTTTTCCAATTAATGCTGCCTGAGAAGCTCCTAATCCTGGGAGGAAGGCAGTAAACGGGCTTGCTATTATTGAAGCAAAAGATGCTTTTGTTAATGATTTTTTTCTTAGTTTTATTTTTTTGAGAGGGATTATTTTTTGTTTTGGGATTTTTGTTTTTTGTTTTATGCTTATTATGAGATTGCTTGCACCAAATAATCCTGTGAGGAGGGGGAGCAAAGGTTCTTTTATATTGAGATTAAGAGAGGCAATTCCTAAAAAACCAGCTAAGAGGAAAAGAATTAATGCCCAGAGTTTTTTTTGATAGTTGTTTAGAAAATCTTGTTTTTTTAAACCACCTTCACTTGAAACTAAATATATTGAAGCTAATAAAAGAATTATCCACATGATTTTTGTTACATAAGGATAAATTATTGGAAGGAGGTAGATGAAGACTGGGGTGAAGAGGAGGATTATTAAGAGAGCTGTTAGGCTTCCGTAAAGGGTGAAAATAATTGCAAAATATGCCCGTCCTTTTAAAAGAAGTTTGTGGCCTGGGAGAATTGATAGGGCAGTGTCCTGGTCTGGTGCACCTAAGAAAATTGAGGGAATGTAATCCACAAAAGTGTGGGTGATTGCCATTGCAACAATAAAGATTACCAACACAATTGGAGAGAAGTGTGTGAGGAAAAAAGCAGATAATGAAATTAGAAAGATAGATATTAAGTTAATATGGATTCCTGGGATGAGACCTGTGATTGTTCCTGCAACCAATCCAACCAAAATAGCGACGATAAGTTGCCATAGCATATTTCTTTATCCTTTATTTTAATTTGTATTCCTGGTACTTTTTAAGGTTTTGATGATTTATACAACATTTTAGATACTTTTTATTTTAATTTTTGTACCCAGTGTATCCTCACTCTTTTTGTATTTAATATGGATTTCATATTGCTTATTTTTTGTGACTTTTCTCTTTTTGATAAAAATAACCAATGGGTTAAATAAAAATTTAGATTTCGTAGCAAAAATATTTTCACTTAATTGAGCTTTGTTGCTTATCCTAACTGCATTCACAATCCCAGATTCCTTAGCAGTTACAATAACCTTTTTATTAATAATTAATGGTTCTTTAATATAAAAGTTTGGGCTATCAAAAATAACTTTATTGGACATTGGTTTATCCCCCTTTAATTTTTCGTATCTTGAATCATAATCAAAATATAAACCATAAACATCTCTTTGTGCATTAATTAATTGAATCCAAGATTTACAATTCATTGGAATGATTTTTCCATTTTTTTTCAGGAATTTTCTTAAATGATTAATAACTTGGACTTCTGGTTCATAGAAAAAACCAGTACTTAGTAACTCACAAATTATTACATCTACCTTACAAGGAAGTTTTACTTTGGTTGCATCCCCATAAATTACTTGGATCACATTAGAAAGATTATTAAGTTCAGCATTCTTTTTTATAATTTCAATAAATCTTGGATTAGATTCTATACAAAAAACTTTTTTTGCACCATTTCTTGCAGCAAATAATCCAAGGACACCAGAGCCACTTCCAGCATCAACAACGATATTCCCTTTTTTAACAGTTTCACTAATTGCACTTAAAAAATCAAAAGACCTTTTTTTATCAAAAAGACATTCTTGAATTTCATAAGGAGTAAATTTAGTAATCATATTTCTTATAAATTTAGCACTTATTTAAATCTTATTATTTAATCTTATCGTCTTTAATTTTTGCTTTTAGGTATTTTGGATTTATTTTTCTTTGCTATGTACATTTTAAGCTTTTTTCTTTTTTATATTCGGTATCCACTGAGTGTACCAATATAAAAAATTAGCTATTTTTACATGGTGTCGACGGGTCAGAGGCCTGTTATTGTTCCGGCGATGATTCCGATGAGGAGTGCTAGGATTATGTAGGTTATCATTTATTTTTTAATTAAAGTAATATTTAAAAAGATTGTAGGGATTGTTTTAGTCTTTTAAGAACTTCATCCAATGTTCCAGTGAATGGGCCTTGATTTTCAATACATATGGTTGAGGTCATTGCTGCGAATTCGCCTTGTTTTATTGGGTCATCAAACAATTCTAGTGCTTTGATAAATCCTGCCATGTATGTATCTCCAGCTCCTGTAGGATTCACAAGTGTATTAGGAGGATATGCTTTAATTGAATATTCTTTATTTCTCAAAAAGAGTCTTGATCCTCTGCTTTCAAGTGTGATAATTACATTTTTTGCTCCTTTACTTTGCAGATAAGAAGCCCCATCTCTTAAGTTTTGGCATTTTGTGATAAACCCTAATTCTTTATCATCTAAGAATAAATATTCCACGAAAGGCAAGAGTTTAAGGACATTCAATGGATTTTTCCATACAATGTGATTTTTATTATCCAGATACCTTATCATTCCTTGAGCTGCCAGAACAAGCCTGTTATTTTTGGACAACTTTTTTATTAATGTGGTTGAAAAGTTATTATGAAATAAAGGACCGAGGATAATATAATCTATTTCAGATAATTGTCTGGGGGGAATATCTTCGGCTGTAATTATATTATCAGGTACATCAGCATATTGCACTCGTGCATTTATATCTTTATTTAGATATTTATTTGTGAATTGAATTGTGCTATTTTTAGATATTGGTACGAGATGAAATTTAATACCATTAATCCAACTAGATTCACTATCATTATACGATGCAAAGACAGTAGTATCTACTCCTAGGGATGAGAAGGCCTGTCCTGCATAATAAGTAACTCCTCCTGGTTGGTAGAATTCTCTTCTTTTTACAATATTGAGGTCTTTACAAAGCGGTCCAATAATACAAATTTTCATTTCTATACCTTTTAAGATATCACTTCTTAATTAATTGAAAAGCCAGTTGTCTATTTAAATTTTTTTGAGGATAACTACCTAACTAAATTCTGCTAAAAAACTTGTGTGAGATATAAATTTATAAACACTTTTATAAAGTTTGAATTTCTTTGTTTTTTATGGAAGATATTGCTAAAAAAGATGATACTATTTTTGGAAAATTTAGTTTGGTTTTAGCAATTATAGGGTTGTTGCCATTTATCTGTTACTTGTTTTTGAGGGTATTTGAGCCCTCATATTTTTTAAATACAGATACAATCAAAATCCTTTTTTTTATAATATTGTTTATAGTTCCCATAATTATTATCTTGTCAATTATTTTTGGGATAAAACAAATCTTTAAACTTAAAACTAAATCTGCGATTATTGGAATTATATTGGGTATAACAGAATTATTATTTTTAATTATATTTTTTGTTGAAGGGGTTCGTGTATAACTGATTGGTTTTTATTATTTTCTGTTTGGGTTGGGGGATTTAAGATTCTTTGAAACTTTGATGGAGAAAGGTTTAAAAAATGTGTATTTCTTTGGTTTATGAGGTGAAAACCTCAGAATTAGTTCTGAGAGTATTAAGATGAAATTTGGAAAAGTCGGAGAATGGTTGAAGTATCATGTAGTAGATACTACGGCATTATTGGCATCTACTAATCCTCTATATTCTGCTTCAGAAGTTTGGGTTGCGGGAATGTCTAATCAAGTTTCTATTAATTCTAGATTGATGGCGACAGTAATTTCTTATGCTGGAATGGGTCTTGCTTTTGCAAGGGGAAGAGATTTATCTAGAAAAATATTTAAAATAACAAGTAAAACTAAAGAAAAAACACAAGTAATTCATGATATGGCTTATACATCTGCTTTTAATTTAGCTGTTGCTCCTATGATTTATCTTTCAATGGGGGCAGATGTTAAACAAGCAGTTATAGGAGGGCTCTCTTTAGCAGCCTTATCTCTTGGGATGGGGCCAATAATGGGTTATTCTGTTGATGTTGCAAGAGATTTAACAGGATTAAGGGAATGCGAAAGAAAAACTTATCCTAATTTAATTAAGAGACAAAAGTCTTCTGTAAAAAAAGGACTTGCTGCACTTTTAGTTGGGGCTTCAATAGTAGCGATGGCTGGAATTTATGCATTAACACCTGATAGAAATAAAATTCTTAACTATGAACAACCTCCTGCAATTGAGCAAGTAATTGAAAATCAGAGATAAATTTTAATATCATCTTTTAAAAACTTAATTATATAAATAGAATATCTTTTAAAGATATATGAAATATCGCATTAGAAAATACAAAAAAAAGAGGAAATGCCTTTTGGAAACTTATGAGCCTGAAAAAAGAATTGAGTTTTCAAGAGAGCATGCAGTTCCTTTGCTGATTAGAATTGGAAACAGGTTGGCTGTTTTGGGGGGGTTGATTAGTTTTTTTGCTTCGAGTTTTTTAATGCTTATCCGGGGAGTTTTTGGAGTTGAAGAAAGAGTCAGGAAATTTAGTTTTAGGAATAAGGTTGTTGAGATTAAAGTGAAGAGGAAATAAAAATACAACCAGGAGAAGATAATCAATTAAAATTAGATATTATATGGAATCCTAATGCGTGGGATACTTCAAATAATAATCATGGAAGTGGAACTTATAGGGTTTATGTTGCAGCAACTGATGAGGATGATGTTGTGTTGAAGGATGAGGATGGGTCTGAGATTGTTGCTGTGGATGGGTTTGGGTTGGATTTATGAATCTGGTTCAGCTAATTCTTTCAATCTTTTTTCTAACCATCCAAAATTTGATTTTGCATGTCTAATTGCTGGAGACCCCTCAACTCTAACACACCTAGAAGTATCAAGAGGGGGATATAGGAGCTCATGTGTTTCAGAGTGGAAATCAGAACATTCTACCATCCAAGAACCCGCACTCTGGTAATTAAATAGAACATAACCATTAAGAGGGTCAAAGTACCATCCCTCCTTGATTTTCATTCCTTGAACATCTCTGCATTTTCTTCTTAAACCAAACATTTTATCTCTCCGTATCAGAACTCTCCTTCCCTTTTTGGGTTTAATTTTATAAATTATGGGATTTATAAATTTATCCTTTGGATAAAATATCAGAACTCTCTTTCCGTTTTTGGGTTGAATAATATGTAGAATATATGGTTTCTGTATTATCTTTTTTTAATCTTGGAGAAAGTTTGTTCATAACCACTTTTCCACAACTAAAATCAATATAATCTCTTTCGGATTTTCTACCAACATATTTTTCGTGCCTTGCTATCCAGAAATCATTTTTCTTTTGATGATTAAGATAGTGTTTGTCTAAGTGGTGTGTAACATCTAGGGAAGAGATAGGACTATCATAAGTCTTTCCACCCTTTGGTTCTGACA
>JAUUWR010000108.1 GCA_030588935.1 bacterium
GCTTATTTTGGGTGATTTCATTCAAAAATGCACCCAAATTACCCCTGAGTCCCAGATCATATAGAGTCTTAAAAACAAGATCACCTTGGGATTGGCCACCATCAACCATTTTCTCCCCCTCTCTGTATAAATCCTCTGAAGTTGCCCAGATGGTAATAGCATTGCCAGGTCGAGACTGAAGTGCCTCAAGGTAAAAGTAAAATTCCTTTGCTTTTGAGGTTTTTATCTCAGGAAAGCGAAAACGAAAATATTTATTGTCTTTTAGCTTGCTTATATCTCCTTTGTAATTAAACAAATCTTCCTTGCTTCCCGGGTCTTTTTTCAAATGAAAAATAAATTCTCCTGTATTCTTTCTGTTATAAGTAGCCAGCCGGATTTCAATCGCAGTGAGGTTATTATACTGGGCTACGAAAGTCTGCCCTATCTTTGTCTTTCCATATATTTCTCCGACTGGAGTGTTATTTTTTGGTTGATTAAATACATCTATTTTCTTGGAAAACAGCGCAAGGATCCAAATAAATACAAGTACAAATAAAATACAATAGACTAGAATAAAACCTCCCTTTTTATTAAGGATGTCAAATTTTTTAATCAAGGTAATAAAAGCCCAAATGAATACAATTATGAATAGAAGAATATAGAAAACTTTATTAAGAAAAAGGCGTATAAAGAAATTCACAAACTTAATCATCCTCCCCAGGAAAGCGCCAGCACTCAGCCTCAATCCTTGCTCATATTCTGTTTTAAAGACTAAATCGCCTGGGCCAGCTACTCCGTTGACAATTTTCTCACCTTCTTTATATAAATCCTTTGAACTGGACCAAATGGTGATAGCATTGCCGGGCCCAGACTGAGGTGATTCTAAATAAAAAAAGTATTTTTTTCCCTTAGATTTTTTAATTTTATGAAAAGTAAAGCGAAAGAATTTATTATCCTCAACTTTGCTCATATCAGCTTTGAAGCTGTAAATATCTTTTTTGCTATTCACACCGCTCTTCAAATGAAAAATGAATCTTCCCGTATTCTTCCTGCTGTAAGTAGCCAACAGCACCTCAATGGCAGACAGATTATTACCTTTAGCCTCAAAAGTCTGCCCGATTTCCATCTCCCCATAAATTTCTCCCACAGGCATATCATTTTTTAGTTGGTTAGGAACAGCAACTCTCTGGGGGAGGGTAAGCGAAAAAAGTATTATGGCGGATACAATAACCGCCAAAGTAAAAATCCAGGCAATAAATCTTCTTTTTCTCATAAAATGCTCAATGCTACTTAAATAAGCCTATATTCTGTCCACTAATTTTTTTATTTCTTTTATCGTTTCTTGAATTAATTCTTTCTTAATCCATTCTTTTTGTTTTTCTTCTAAAATTTCACCTAACCCCTGCAAAATATTTTTAGGAGTATAAGTTTTTTGAATAAATGGCACTAAAAATTTTAAATAATCTTTTATGTTTTTTCCTGTCCTTTCTTTAATTAGACTTTCATTTAAACGGAGACCTAGTTTCAAAAAATAATAAACATCAAAAATATCCCGAGCCACTGACATTTTCCTGTCGGATAAAGCCACAATTTTGTTTGTAAGAAGTGTAGATTCATCAACTATTTTCATTTCCACTCCTAGAAACCAGATAGGTTTATAGATGTTGTTTTCCCAAACTCTTTTATTTAATTCAATTTTAATATTTGGAGCATTCTTTTCATAATCTAAAAGAAAAAAGATAGTAAATCGTTTCTCTCTGAAGTCCTTAATTATCCCATGTTTAGTTAGCATTGTCCTCATGATATCAATATCTTCTTTTGCAAAAGGACTTAATATATCAAAGTCCAAATCTAAAGAAATCCTCGGTAAATCATAAAAAAGATAAGCACATGTCCTCCCTTTAAAACCTAATTTCTCATCAAATCCCTTAAAAATATCTATTAAGATTTTAATCAAGATTTGTCTATGTAATTCTTGGTTGAATCCTTTCTTTGTCATAATTTTTCTAAAAACTTTTCCAGTTTCTCCTGCACTGTTTTTGGATAATATGAAGAAATTTTTTTTAAATAATTAATATTAAGTTCGTCACTGTTATCAATATTAGTAAGAACATTAAAGTAAAAACAATCTAAAATTGCCCGTTCAGGTCTTGCAATGGCTAAATTATCTTTATAACTAATTCCTTCCAGATTGAAAAAAAGAGAATCTTTCATAGCGTAATATTTAAAAGTCATTTCTCTCGCTTTTCTTTGATAACTTAAAAGACTAACCGAAGTTATAATATTAGTTACTTGAAATGAAATTCCATAATGAAAAAGAGATGAATTTAAAGACACATAAGAAGGAGAAATTATTAGGTTAGCCAATTCATAAAGTGTAAATTTTTCATCTAAAGCATAATAACCTCTCTCAATTCTTGTGATTAATTTCTTATCAACCATCCTTTTAGCAATAATTTTTGTAGTATAAAGATTACTTCCCCACAAATTTTGAAGATTCTTTAAAGAGAAAACCGTTTTACCTAAGTTAGATAATATTTTTAATCTTTGAGCATTATTCATAATTTCTAACAGCAGTTAACATATTTGTATACTGTCATTGTATAAAATTCCGATAATTTTGTCAATTAGGTATAATATTTTAAAAATCTTCTTTTAGTATCCAAGGCTTTGAAATCAAAGAAAATCCTTGTGATAACAAAAGATACCGAACAAAAAGAAATGAAGGATGATAAAGAGATTAGTCACTTGCCGCTATGGAAGTTTCTCCTAAAGTAATGAATCACCTATGAAAAGGTTTGTCAGGTCAATATAAAATCATTTTAATGTCAAATGTTGAGCCCTGACCCCTTTTTTATTTTGTTAAAAAATACATTTCGATATATAATAGTTTTGATTAATGAAAGTAAGGCAAATAATAAGAATCATTGAACAGGATGGATGGTATATAGTGAGAAGCAAAGGAAGTCATAGACAGTTTAAGCATCC
>JAUUWR010000012.1 GCA_030588935.1 bacterium
TATTTTTTGGAAGAAATTCAAAGAATTTTTCTTTTATAAAAAATTATTGTGACGTAGAGGAAGGAGAAGGAGTAAAAGATGAAATAAGTAGTTCCCTGAGACTTAGGCAGCTTGTTTTTTCAAGATGGTCGCAGGTAATGTTTAATTTTGAAAGAGAATTATATAAAAATCCTGAACAGGATTTAAATAAACTCTGGTGGGATTTAGTAAAAAAATATCAACTTATTGATTTTGTGCGAGATGAGCCTGATTGGGCTTCAAAAATACATTTTGTTATTGGTCCTGTTTATTATCATAATTATCTTCTTGGAGAATTACTTGCTTCACAAATACATAATCACATAGCAAAAAATATTCTTAAGACAGATTCTCTTCATAATATTGATTATTCAGATAATAAAGAGATAGGAGAATATCTTAAAAGTAATATTTTTTCTGTTGGAAGAAAATATAAATGGGATGATTTGATAAAAAGATCTACTGGTGAGCCTCTTACTGCAAAATATTTTGTTGAGGAGTTTGTTGTGGGTTGATGGTTTATTCTTCAACCCTTGTCACCCCTCCCTCCTTCTTAAACCGAATTATATTATCAACAAAACTTTCTATTTTCTGTTCGTGGCTGACAATTATTAATTGTTCTGTTTTTAATTGTGCTAAAACATCTCTGATTTTGTCCAACTGCTGAGTTGAGAAGCCGTCTGTTGGTTCATCTAAGATTACAAGATTTCTTGTCTTTATTTTGCTGAGCAGAGAATTTATCACCTGATTTAAAGCAAGCCTATATGCTAAAGCAATTGCTGTTCTTTCCCCTCCTGAAAGAAACGAGTAATCTAACTCATAATCCTGCTGTTCTATTACTGGAGAAAAATTATCATCTAATTTTGCTGATAATTCATCTGAAACCAAAATAGCAAACCATTTTGAAAAAAGTTTTGAAAATTCTTCTTTTAAAGTGAACATAACCTGCTTTTCTGCAAAAAGGATTAAATTCAAAAATTTTTCTGAAATCCAGTATTCTATTTCTTTTATTTTTTCTGTTTTCTTTTTTAATTGCTCTTTTTTATTTATTTGTTTTTGCTTTTCTTTAATTTCCTGCTCAGAAAACTGAATTTCTTTTTTTATTTCAGCTTGCTTAATTGCACAATTGTTTTCTTTAACTTTTGCTTTTTCTAATTCTTCATTTCTTTGTTCAAAAATCTTATCGTACTTTGAATATTCCTGAATAGATTTATTTATTATTGAGATTTGTTCTTCCAACATTAACCGGTCTTTCTGAATTGATTGTTTTTGTTTTTCTATATCTAAGATTCTTTGTTCCTTTTCTTTAAGATTTTCTAATTTTATTTTTAAAAATTCAAGTTCTGATTTTTGTTTTTCTAAAAAATCCTTTGTTTTTTTTACAGAATCTATTTGTTCAGCAAGCTGGTTTTTCTTTAAATTGAATTCATTAAGATTTTCCTGGATATTTTTAATTTCAGTATCTGCTTTTAAAAATATGTTATTTTTATATTCTTCTGAAACTTCCTGGAGGCAAGTTGGACATTTTTGCATTCCTGAAATTTTATTTTTTAATGTTTCTGTTTCTTCTTTCCTGGATTCCTGCGAATTTATTTTGCTGATAACCTGTATATAATCTTTTTGCAATTCCTCTTCTTTATTTTTCTGAAAATCCAATCTTTGATTTAAAGAATCAAATTCTTCTTTGCTAAATGAAATTTTTTTGGCTTCTTGTATTTGTATATTTAAAGCTTTAATATTATTTTCATAAGTTATAATCTGCTGTTTTTTTTCTGTTATTAATATTTCAGATTTGGATTTTTCATTTTCAAATTGTTTTTTCTTATTTACTTTTTCCAGCATTTCCTCTGCTAATTTTTCTTTTTGCTGTTTAGATTCAACTGCTTTTTCATAATCTAGGTTTGCTTTTTTTTGTTTTTCTTTTAAAATTAAAAGTTTATCTTGTTTTTCTTTTAAAATTTTCCTGTCCTCGCTTAAATCGTAAAGCATTCCTTCATTAATTCTTATTTTTTCCCTTAATTTGGAAGTAAGAAGAGAGGTATTCTCTCCTATTCTTTTGTATTTGTCAATCCCAAAAACATGCCTGAGGGTATTAAGCCTGATATCTTTAGGTTCTAAAATTATTTGCTTCATTTCTTCCTGAGGGGTATAAACTGTGAATTTATACAATAAATTTGTTTTTTTAGTAAATTCAGACGGATAATTTAATAATTTCAAGAGTTTAGATTTAATTTCAGTTATGCTTTCTTCAAATTTCTCGTTGTCTATTATTATTGAAGCACAATCCTGAGAAATTGATTTTTTCACTCTTTTCAGGGTTCTTTCTATAATTATATTTTTGTCATCAATTTCAAACTCTAAAATAACTCGTCCGTTATCTGAACTTGTTCTTAATAAAGAAGAACCCTTTTGTGAAGGTTGAAGCCCGAATAATGCAAATTCTACTGCCAGCAAGATTGTTGTTTTGCCTGCGCCTATGTCGCCTGAAAGAAGTGTGGAGCCTTTTGGGAAATTAATTTCCTGTTTTTCAAAACTTCTCAGGTTTTCTATGAATAATTTTTTTAGTATCATTTTTTATTTTATTTGAAAAATTTGTCGCCTTCGGACAGCCAAATTTTTCTCTTTATCTAATATTTGTTAAATTTATTAAGCTGAGCAGAGGATAAGCATAAGCCTTTTTGTCTGCTTAATCTTCTACTTCGAACCATTAATATTTTTATAAGATATGGATATTAATATTTTTTATTCAAACTCAACCTTCAATAATTTACTTAATTCTGAAAATAATCTTGCTTCGAAAATTGAATTTTTTTCGCCTTCTTGCTTTTCCATACTGAGAGCACCCATTAACTGGGGAATTAATTTATTAAAATTTGAGGGGTTATCTTGTTTATATTTTTTAATTAAGACTTCTTCTATTTTTTCCATTTCAGAAAATTGTAATTGAATCTGATATTCTTGTTCTTCAATTTCAAGTTTAGATGTATTTTTCAAAAAAGAGTAAACTTGTTTTTTTTCCAGATAATCCTGGATTTCCTGGAATTTAATGTCAGAAGGTTTGCCTTTTTTTAATGTTCCGTAAATTCTTAATAGGACTATCTTATCTGTTAAATCTTTTTTTTCAAGTTCTGAAATTATTTTTTGAGTCCCTGTTAAAGCATCTGTGATTTCAATATCAAAGGATTCTATTTCTTTTAGCTTGATTTCTTTTTTTGTTATTTTGGTGTAGCCTTCAACATCAACTATATAAAAACTGCCAAATTTTAGTTCTTCAAATTCTTTGAAATTGTTTGGAAACAAGGGGCCGGAATAAACTGCTGGTTTATCATTTATTTCTTTTTCAAAATCTACATGAATATGCCCTAATGCATAATAATCTGCTTTAGGCAATTCACTTAAATTAATTGCTTCTATTGGAAGAGTTCCTTTAACTTCCTCTATTGTTGTGTGCAACATTAGGATTCTAAAATGATTTTGATAAGATTCATTGATTTGTATTTTTTGCAAATCAGCTATTTCTAATCCTGATTTTTTTCCAGGATAGCCATATATATAAAAAGATTCGTGAATCAGAGGTTTTAAAATTATTTTATTATTTTCTTCATCAAACTTACAGATTTCGCAAAGTCCTGCTTTTTCCAAGACATCTAAAAAAGTTTTGCCTGAAACCGAATAATCGTGGCTTCCGGCTATAACATAAGATTTTATTCTTTTTTCTTTTAATTTTCTGAATTGAGCAAAAGTTTCTTTTAATATTTCTATTGGCGGGAAGGCGCTGTCGAAGAGGTCGCCTGAAAAAAGAATGAACTCAATTTGTTCTTCAATGCAAGTGTTAATTGCTATTTTAAAAGATTCTAAATTAAGTTCTTGAAGTTCTGGCTGCCTCCAGCCCCCTAAATGGCAGTCTGAGATGTGTGCGAATTTCATTTTATATTGAAATTCGCAGGGATTATAAGAATAGTTGTGATTGAGAGAATATTTTTGAAGTGGCGAAAGGTTTATAAAAAAAAGCTTTTGGTGTTTATTTATAAAGTTTTCCAAAGGTTTTTAAATTATTTTAAAGGTGTTTAATCAGGAGGTAACTTAAAAATGCCAGAAGACGAAGGAACTACAGAAGAAGAAACAAAAGAAGAAGGCTCTGAAGAAGAAAAAGAATCTGAAGAATAAATCTGATTTTTTATTTTTGTTTTTTTGCTTTATATTTTAATTTTTTACTTATATTTTATTTTTTATTCTAGAATTTTATTTTATTTTTTAACTTATAATGCTTATTTTATTTTTATCTATAACTTACAAATTATTACGATTTGAAGATGAGTTGTTTGCGCTTAAATCGCTTATCTCTTAACTTAATTACCTTATCTATAGAATTTATATTCTTGTAATATTATTGATATTTTTTATAAATTAAGAAAACCACCCGAAAATTGTGCCTTTAAAAAAAACTATTACAGCTAAGACTATCAATAAGATTAATAGAACAATCACTAAAATAAATTCCCTCATATGTTTGGGTTTTTTTGGTTTGATGTTTTCTAATTGTTTTGTTAGAGCGCCTTTGATGATTTTAGTTTCTTGCGGGGGTTGTGCTGGTTTTGCCGGTTGCGCTTGCTGGGTTTTTACTGGCTGTTGAATGTGCTGAGTTTGCTGTAAAATTTTATCTGATTGTTTAGTTGTTAATGGTTTTTGAGGAGCTTGTTGGGTTGTTGGTTGTTCTTGCGGTGATTGTGGGACAGATTTCTTCCCCCAAAATTTAAGTTTTGAAAAAAAACCTCTTTTTTGTTCAGGCATTGTCAATTGCTCATCTGGTTTTGGTTGCATCATGGGTAATACCCCCTTCCCAATAAATTTAGATGCTTCCTGCACTTCTCTTGCATTATATCCTGAATTAATCATAATTTGTATTGCTTTTTCTAAACTTTCTTTACGTGCAATTGCATTTTTTAAACCTGTGATTATTTCTTCGTTTGGCATTTTTACCTGTTTTTTGTATTAAATATAATTGGGAATGTTATTTAAATTTATTGGGCAGAGAGAATTAGGATTAATATCTTGTTAAATCCTCTAAGCGAAGCGAGAATACAAGGTGGTCGACTAAAAGGAGAAGTTCGGGGCTCACCGTAAATTCGTTGTTATTGTAGTTGTTGAAAATATGTTATTAACTTTCAAGTGGTATATGAACGAAAGTTTTATAAAGAAGTAATTTATTCTTTTCAGCATGAGAATAAAACAAAAACTTAGAACAATTGTTCTTGTAACAGCAATAGGATTAGCAGGATGCAGTCCAAAACCAAAAGACTACATTGAAGGAACTGTTGTAAAAGAATATGGAAATGTTGCGAGAATTGTAGAATCATCAGGTGCTTTATTCGGAAATGAGTCTGTAAAATTAGGAAATCCAAATTATGGATTAATCGTAGAGACTTCACGAGGAAAATATACAATTGATGTTGATGTTAGTGATAAATCAGGTAGTTCCGGTCCGAAAACTGCATATAATTTAGCAGCAAGAATTGAGGAAGGAACTAAAATTAGATTTCCTACAACATTTGATGGACGTTCTAGAACTAATAAGCCAATCGGTTTTACGGACGATAAAGTTGGTTATTTAGACCCTGATGATATTCAGATATTAGAATAAATCTTCCATTCTTATTTTTAATTTTTTCAAAACCTCAACATCTGCTTATTATTTATTAAATGAACTGTTTTTTTATTTTTATAGCCAAGTTCTTCAGCAAGTTCAACCATAGGAGCTGTTAATCTATGTTCCCCGTGTGCTGGGATTATATGTTCTGGATTTATCATATTAATAAAATCTCTTAAATCTTCTCTTCCTGCATGACCACTTACATGCAAATTACTAAACATTCTAACCCCTCTTTTTTTTAATCTATTATCCAATCTTTCTCTATTTTCTATGGTTGCTTTTGTTGGGATAACAGAAGAGGAAAATAATAAATGATCACTATTTTGAAATTGAAAAGGTAATTTATTTCTTGATAATCTATCTAAAATACTCCCTGGTTCTCCTTGATGACCAGTGCAGACTACCATGTAATCTTTCCTATTTTTACTTATTTTTTTTAATGCTCTTTGTAATTGATTTCTATAAGTTGCTATTTCAACATCTTTTCTAAAAGGACATAAATTAACTCTTGTAGCTGCGGAAACATATTTATTTAAACTTCTACCTAAAAAAATCATTTTTCTATTAAGTTTTTTACCAAATTCTGTTATTGATTTTAATCTTGCTATATGTGAAGAAAAGGTGGTTACAAATAATCCTGCATTTTCATTTGTTGTTGTAAATAAAACATCTTCTAATAATGTTCTTGCAACTTTTTCACTTGCTGTTTTTCTATTATCTCCTGAATAAAGAGCATCAACAATTAATACTTTTACACCCTCTTTTGCAATTTCTTTTAATTTTTCCCAATTAGGTTTTTTTCCTAAAACAGGGAAATTATCAAATTTAAAATCATTTGCATAGAGAACAACCCCCTCATTAGTATGTAATGCAAGCATTGAACATTGTATTGTTGAATGAGTTATATTAATAAAATCAACTTTATATTTTTTGTTTTTGCCCTGCACATAACAAAAAGAATTTGGTTGAACAACCTTTAATTTATTTTTTAAATAAATTTGTTCATCTTTTAAAAGAGTTTTCAAAACCTCTATTGTAAAAGGAGTTCCAATTATATCTGCTTTATATCTATAAGCTAACCAAGGAATTCCACCAATATGATCTAAATGAGCATGACTTGGAATAATAGCTCTGACTTTTTTTCTTAAGCCTAAACTGTCTAAAATATAATCAGAAGGAATTGCTTTAATTGCTCTTAATCTTTTTTCAGTATAAACTTTTTCAGCTTCTTCTAATTCAACTATTGGAGGCAGGAACAATCCGCAATCAAATAATATGACATCGTCTCCTAAATCAACTGCAGTCATATTTTTGCCTACTTCATTAAATCCTCCTATGCCGTATATTTTCATTTTGTTTTTATACTATTTTTTGGAATCCTCAGAAAATCCTTAAGATTTTCTGGGGCCCAAAAAATCTATTTGATTTTTTATGCTTATAAAATATTAAATTATTCAGATGAGTTGTTCTCGCTTAATCTTCTCATCTTTAAAGCTTAATATTATTGTGCATTATTAGTAAATTAGTAATTTTAATATTCGCCTTCTTTTTATAGATAATTAACTTAAAACCAATTTAAATATGTTGCTAATCTTAATCCTAATATTTTTATACCTAGAATTCTATTTATACTTATGAAAATCCTGAAAAAAGATGGAATTTTGAAGATTAAAATTTCTCATAACAAAAAATTATTCTGGATTATAATTTTTCTTTTAATAGTTTTAATTGTCTTAATTTATTATATAAGAGTTAATTCTTGATCAAACAACCGTCTCATTCAAAGCCTGAAGAGCTATCTCATTTATTGTTTCTTTTGCATGATTAATCTCTAAAGCAAAGCCAAGGCTTTCGGCTCCAGAAACTTTGAAATTATTTATTCCAATGACTTCTCCTTTTGTGTTTATCAACGGGCCCCCGGAATTTCCTGGATTTAGAGAGACATCTGTCTGCAGATAATAAGGCAGATTGTTAATTCCTTTTCTGTTTTTTGCACTTATTATTCCTTCTGTTACTGTAAATGCCAAGCCCAAGGGATTGCCAATTGCCAAAACTTTTTCTCCTATTTTTACATCATCAGAATCCCCTAAATCTAAACTTTGAAATGAACCGCCTATTTTTAATAAAGCAAGGTCCATAACAGCATTGAATCCTATTAATTCTGCTGAATATGCCTCGTTATCATATGTGTGGACATTAGCGAGCCTTGCTCCTGAAAGAACATGATAATTTGTTACAACAAAACCCTGGTCTGTTATTAAAAATCCTGTTCCCTGAGAAACATCTGTTTTTATTGTAACCACACCCTTGATTTCATTTTCTATAATGGCTGAAAAATCTGCGCTTGTTGATGCTTTTATTTCTCCTAATTGCTCCAGCAAATTAGTTTGTTCTGCAGAAATAGAAGTTATAGAGGTTATTAAAGAGTTTATTTTATTTTGAAGGTCTTTGTTATTTAATTCTACTCTTTCACTGATTTCTGTTTCTGTTTCCTGGATTTTTTCCAGTAATTTTATTCTTTCTACAAAAACAAAATAAATTATAAATGTCTGGCTAACTAAGAGAGATGTTAAAAGTATGATTATTAAATATTTGTGAATTTGTTTTATTTTGGTTGCCATCTTTTTTGTCTTTAAGTTAAATATATAAATCAAGATGTGTTTAAAAAAGTAACTGGTATATTAATATCACTAATAAATAAAATATTAAGGGGGCGAGAGATAAAGCTTAAGCTACTCATCTGAGAAACGTAATATTTTATTAAGATTCCAGATAAAAAATAAAATGAAACCTTTGAAACCTTCGCATAGAGAAAAGAAAAGATATGTTTTGATTAAAGGCAGGGATGCAAGCAAGAAAATTATAGAGGAGGTTATTTTAGAGTTTGTTGGAGTTTTGGGTTTTGCAGAGGCAAGTCCGCAGGTGGTTAAATCTGCTCAGGGGCAGATTGTTTTGGCGATTAATAGAGGTTCGTTGGATAAGATTAGAGCTAGTTTTTTAATGGGTGGGAAAGATTTGGAGATTGTAAGAGTGAGTGGGACTTTGAAGAAGTTGAAATGAGTTTTTCTTTGTATATTGATGTCATTTTTTAGTAGTTACATTTGGGAAAGATTTATAAATGTTGTTTTTGATTTATTGGTATGAAATCACAAAAAACTGGCATACGCCAAGGACTATATTTAGAATTTTTCTCTACCATAGTGCCAAGAGGGTGTGGAATTGCAGCATATAATAGGGATCATGTAAACAATACTGTAATAGACCCCCGTGTTGAGGGTTGGGGATTATTTTCTATTGTTTCAGATAAAAACAAAAATTTCAATGGATTAAGTTTGCCTTATGCTCCTTATGAAAGAGAACATATTAGATATGAAATTGACCAATATAATCCTAAAGATTTTGATAAGGCAGGGGACAAAGCAGTTGAAGTTGCAAAATATATGAAAGAATTTGGGATCCTTAGTGGAATTTATCTTCAACATGAATTTGGGCTCTATGGTAAGAATCATAAAAAAGATGATAGCATAGTAGGATTGTTAAAAAAGTTTTATGAAAATAATATAGCAACAGTTACAATACTTCACACTGTAGAGACAAAATCAAAAGAAGATAAAAGTGAAGAAGAACATAAAAATAATGTTATGAGAGGTATTTTTAGATATACTGATAAAGCAGTCTGTATAAGTCCTTCTGCTATTAAAATGTTAATGGAAAAATATGGTGCTCCTAGAGGGAAGTTAATTCATATTCCTCATGGAGTTCCTGAAACAATTATTTCTGAATCAAGAGAAGAATTAAAAGGTAAATATGATTTTTCAGGAAGACATGTTTTCACATCAATAGGGCACATATCTCGGGGAAAAGGATTAGAATATGCAATTGATGGGTTTGCGGAAGTTTTAAAAGGAGAATATAAAGACAAAAATCCTGTTTTTTTTATTGCAGGAACAACTCATGAAGATATAGCTAGACAAGAAGGAGAAGTTTATTGGGAAAGTTGTGTAAAAAGGGCAAGAGAAAGAAAAATTCCTGGTGCAATTATTGATGAAAAAGGGAAAATAACAGACCTTTATGGAAAAACTATAGAAGATATTAAAGGGAAAAAGATTGTATTTTTACATAGAAAATTAAAAGATAAAGAAATCCCTGAAATAATGCATATGAGTGATACAGGGGTTGTTGTAAATCTTAATGAAGAACAATATTCTAGTGGTCCAGGAAGTCAATGGACCGGACGTTCAAGAATAACTATTGGAACTGAATCAATTTTTTTCAAAGACCTTGAAAAACAAGGTGTTGGATTATTAGTTCCATTTAGAGATTCAGGTGCTATTGCAGATAGGATGAATCATGTTCTTGGACTAGAAAGAGTTCATTTTAATAATTTAGAGTATCTTGCTTCTGATATTGGCTCAACAAGAACTTGGCCAATAATTGCAACTGCAAAACTTAATTTAATGGAAAAATTAATTATGCATAGGGCTGCTTAAAACAAACTGATTAAAACAACCAAAAACTTTAAAAAACCCTTTTTCTTGATATTTTTGAAAGGAGAAATAGATGTCTTAATCCAAGGAAGAAATTCTTTGATTATTTTCTTTGGTGAGGGGCAGGAGAGATTAAAAATAAAAAATGGAAACAGAACAATTATGTGAAGAAGAAATAAAAGGATTAATTGTACTTAATCTATATGGTTCTATATCAAGAGTAAGAGAATGTAGCAGAGATTTGGTATGGAGCTTAGAAAATCATCCAGAGATAAAAGGTTATCAAGTAATTGGTTTTCCTCATCATGAGAGTATAAGAGAGATGGTTAGTAGAGTAAATGGAAATTTAAATACCAACGAATACTATAAACAAATTGTAGATGAAAAGAACTTATCATATATAATAATAAAACAATAAGGATAGAATTAAAATGGAAATACCAGATATGCAGCATCAAATGATGGGATATGACAGAAGTGTGACTATGTTTTCGCCTGATGGAGATTTGCTTCAGGTGGATTATGCTGAGAAGGCAGTCAGGCGGGGCAGTGCGAGTGTTGGGATGATTTGCAAAGATGGTGTTGTTATTATTGCTGATAAAGGAAAGAAAGATGAGTTGATTGTTTTAAAATCAGCTGACAAAATTTATGAAATTGACGAGCACATAATAGCAAGTGCTGCTGGAATTCTAAGTGATGCGCGAATCTTGATTAATCATGTAAGAGTTAGTGCTCAACAGCACAGAGTTACTTATGATTCTCCAATTGATGTTGAGTCTATTATAAGAGAAATTTCAGATGTAAAACAGCAATATACTCAGCATCCAGGTGTCAGACCTTTTGGAGTTGCCTTAATGGTTGCTGGAAAGAATGGAGATAACTGCAAGTTATATACAAGTGATATTACTGGAAATTATTTTGAGTATAATGCAATAGCAATTGGCGAGAATGATGGGAAAATTAAAGAAGAATTGAGGAAGAGGTATAAAAAAGATATTACAGTGAATGAAGCAATTAAATTAGGATTAGATATTTTCGAGAAAGTTCTCGGGGATAAATTTGATGTTAAGAGATTTAATGTAAATTATATTAAGAATGATGAAGATAAATTTAAGAAGTTGAGTGAGGATGAGATTGGAGGGGTTAAGTGAGGATGGAAATAGGAATAAAAGATTATGTTATTACTGGAGAAAATGCAGAAAAATTTAAAGATAAACTCTGGGAATATGTTACAGAAAGAAAATTTCCTGAAGACATAGTTCTGCTTGACATGTATGGGCCATTAACTTCAACAAATTATTGCCTACATATTGCTGGAACTTCTGTATCTTTAAAACCTAAAGATAAAGGGATACTTCAAATCAAATTCATCGGTGAAACTAAAGTTAGAAAAACTGCTAAACAAAAATTAGAAGAGGTTATAGGAATTAAATTTTAAAATGCCAGAAGTAATAACAAAAGAATTCAGAGCAAGAGAATTAAAGAAAGATACTGGAGATTTATATACTCAGATAGCTGAAAGAACTAATAAATTCTTAGAACGACATGGATTATATATTTTTACGATTTTTGCAAGACAAAATGATTCTCAATTATTTTTTCATTATAGTGAAGGAGCAAGTGGAATTATTGACTATAATTCAAAAACTGTTAGAATAAGAGGGTTGGCTGGAATTATTAATAATACAAAAAATGTTTTAGAAGCTGTATCAGAAGGAATAGAATTGGAGGAAAAATAAAATGCCAGACACAATAACTAAAAGTCCGTCACTTGAACAAATTGATTTTAATGATTTTAGCCCTAAAAATTTAATAACTAAAAAGTTACCTAGTATTAGTTATAAGGAAATAACTATTATTGGATTTGTAACAGAAAGGCAAATGGATAAATATATAAGAGACACTAGAAGAATTGCATATAATGAAAATCTTTTTTTGGATTCATCATCAGATAATACAAATTTAACATTTACAATAACCCCTGTTAATAAATATGGGAGAACAAAATGCCAAACACAACAGCAAAATTAAGAAGCGGAAGCAAGATTTTTGAGACAATGGTGGACTTAGATAATGCTATGAAGCTTAAGAAAGGAGAACAGGTTAATATTAATGATGTTATTAGGGATAATGTTGTTTGGACTGATTTGAAAAAGGGAATGAAAGCTGGTGAAAGTGATTTGAAAAAGGCATTTGGGACAACTGATTTTAATTCTGTTGTTGAGAAAATAGTTAAGAAGGGAAATATGGAGATTACGCAGGAATATAGGGATGAGGCTGTTGAAACTAAGAGAAAACAGATTGTTGATTTTTTAGTTAGAAATGCTATTGATTCAAGAACAGACAGACCTTTTACTCCTGATATGATAGAAAGTGCGATTAGCCAGGTAGGGGTTAAGATTGACAACCAGCCTGTTGAAAGGCAGATTAAAAATGTTATAGAGGCATTGAAAAAAAATATTCCAATTAAAATTGAGACAAAGAAGATTCTTGTGAAAATTCCTGCAGAGCATACAGGCAGGGTTTATGGATTAATCCAGGAATATAAAGAAAAAGAAAACTGGCTTCAAGACGGAAGCTTAGAGGTAGTTTTAAATATTCCTGTTGGCTTGCAGTCTGAGTTTTATGATAAATTAAATGGTGTTACGCATGGGAGTGCGGTGACTAGTGAGATAAAGGAGGAATGAATATAATATTTGCTTGGAAAATTGGTCGTCTACGACAGTCCAATTTTTCTATTTAACTTATAGTGCTAAAATTATCAAGCTTGGGAGATGAGATGATTAAGTTTAAAAAATAACTCATTAAGAGCGAGAGAAGATAACCCTAAAATAATCGGATTAAGTATTCCAAAATCGGGGTTGTATAAGGGGTGTCCCCTTAAGTAAATAAAATAATATAAAAATGCCAACACAAAAACAAGAAAGAAAATTAGTAATTCCAGGAGAAGTAATTGTATCTGGAGATGAATGTCTTCCTGGAGATTTTACCAGGAAAGAGGGCAAGGCCATAATTGCCAGCAGATATGGATTAGCTGATTTTTCTGGAAGAGTTGTCAAGATTATTCCTGTTTCTGGCGTTTTTGAACCTCGAAGAGGAAATACAGTTATAGGAAGAGTTGATGATATAAATTTCAGCGGATGGAATATTGATATTGGAGGACCTTATGGTGCATTTTTGCCTCTCTCAGAATGCCCAAGATTTATTGACAGAAATAATATTGCAGAGTTTGCTAATATTGGGGATGTTATGAATGTTAAAATATGGGGTATTAAAAAAGGCGGAATTGACCTTAGTTTAAGGTCAAGGGGGCTGGGTAAATTAGAAGGTGGAAGAATAATCAGAATAAACCCACATAAAGTTCCAAGAGTAATTGGGAAAGAAGGGAGCATGATTAATTTAATTAAAAATTCAACTAAGACAGACATAACTGTCGGGCAAAACGGCTATGTTTGGATAAAAGGAGAGTTAGCAGGAGAAGATAAAGCTGAAAAAGCAATTAAATTAGTTGTTGAAGAAGCCACGTCTCCTGGATTAACTGAAAAGATTGAGAAGTTTTTGGGGGGTTTGAAAAAATAAACTACTATCTTATAAAATATTTATGGCTCGAGGGAGAAGCTTAAGCTACTCATAACAGAGCTTAATGATTTATTAGATTATAGATAAAAAATAAAATGGTAAAAAAATTTAAACATAGAATAAATTATAGTGAAAGAGAGAGTCCACTCAATGCTAGAGCAGAAAACTGGGATGATAATTGTCCATTTCATGATTATGAAAATGCTCTTGAAAAATCAGGAGGAATCTGTGATCATCCTCTTTTTAACAAAGGACATATAGAATGCCATTATGGTGAAAAGGAAATGAGAGTGCCTAAAGGATGCCCTTTAAGAGAAAAATCTCTTACAATTAAATTAGAATCTATAAAAATAGAAGATTAAACTAAAATGCCATACACAAAACGACCAGACAAGAGAAAAATGGATGAACTTCGGCCAGTTAAGGCGAAGATTGGAATAATTCCAAATGCAGATGGAAGTGCGATGTTTTCATTTGGTGATACTGTTGCTATTGCTGCTGTTTATGGACCAAAACCTCTTCATCCTCAGCACTTGCAAAAACCAGATAGGGCGATAATAAGGTGTGTTTATAATATGCTTCCTTTTTCTGTTACTGAAAGGGCTCGTCCAGGGCCTTCGCGAAGAAGCAAGGAAATTGGATTGATTACTGAAAAATCATTATCAGGAGTTGTTGATTTAAAGAGATTTCCTGGAACTGTTATTGATATTGAAATCATGATATTACAGGCAAATGCGTCAACAAGGTGTGCAGGAATTAATGCTGCTGCAATGGCTTTGGCTCATGCAGGAATTGTAATGAAAGAGCTGGTTTCAAGTGTTTCAATTGGAAAAATAGATGATAAAATTGTTGTTGATATTACAAAAGAAGAAGAAGATTATGTGGAAGGTGAAGGTTCTACTGATATTCCTTTTACTCTGACTTCAAACAGCCAGAAGATTACTCATTTGCAGTTAGACGGTAAAATGCCTACTAAAAGATTAAAAGAAGCTTTTGAATCTGCTAAAAAAGCATGTGTGAAAGTTTATGAGTTTCAGGTTAAGGCGTTGAAAGGGGAGGAGGTTAAATAAAATGGGAATAAAAAGATTAAAAATTTCAATCAAAAGAATGCTTAGAGATCATTCTAGAAAGAAACAAGAAGTATCTCCAGAAGAATTAAAAAATAGTCTCCCAATATATCTAACAAAAACTGAAAGGGATTTAAACAGATTAGAAGCATATATGGGAAGAAATGAAAAATGGATAGAAAAAATTGGTAGGAGAATAAATAATAATTTTATATTAGTTTGTGGATCAATACCTATATTTATGGCATATTCAGAGAGAACAGGAGGATTAAATAAAGATATCTATGATAGAACAATCTCTCTACTCCAAAAAGCTTCTGATAATTTTAGAAAATACTCTTGTTTGAATTATTTTGCAGATAATTGTTCAATGAGATTATCTTATTTAGAAAAAGCTGTAAATAAATTTCCTGATTCATTGATTAAAAATAATATAAATTAAAATGGACATACCAAACATAAACAAAAAACAAATTGCAAATCTTTTGAAAGGAAATAAAAGAACAGATGGCAGAGGACTTTTAGATTATAGGGATATAGAAATTGAGACTGGGATTTCTAATAATGCTGAAGGGAGTGCCAGAGTGCGATTGGGAAAAACAGAAGTTATTGTTGGAGTTAAAATGGGTGTGCAAGAACCTTATTCAGACCATCCTGACCAGGGAACCTTAATGGTTGGAATGGAATTCAATCCAATTTGCGGGGAACGATATGAATCAGGACCTCCTAGAATAAATGCTATTGAGGTTGCACGAGTTGTTGACAGAGGAATAAGAGAATCTGGATTTATTGACTGGAAAAAACTTTGCATTAAAGAAGGAGAAAAGGTCTGGTCTGTTATGATTGATATTTATGCTATAAATGATGATGGAAATATTTTAGATGCTGCTGCAATGGGCGCAGTTGCTGCATTAAGAGTTGCTAAATTTCCGGTTTATGACAAAAAAGAAGAAAAAGTTAAGTTTGGGGAATTTACAAAAGACCCTTTGCCTTTAACAGACAATATTCCATTTTCAATGACTTTTCATAAAATAGAAGAGAACATATTTGCAGATCCTAACAGGGATGAAGAAGATACAAGCGAGGTGAGATTAACCTTGGCTATTTCAAAACCTAAGAAAGAGAAACTTATTAATGCTATGCAAAAAGGAAATGAAGGGTTTATCTCTGGAGATGATTTAGACAAGATAGTGGGGAGTGCTGAAAAAGTTTATGATAAAATATTTCCTGAAATTGATAAGAAGGTTAAGGGGTTTATGAGATAGTTTAAATATTATTATTAATTATTTACAAAATATTGGAATCTTACAAGGATTTAAGTTCGAGAGATGAGATGATTAAGTGCTAAAGACGAGATACTTAAGCTCGGGAGATGAGAAGCTCTAAGTTATCGGATAAATATTATAGATAAAAAATAAAATGAAAAACCCCGCCCTAAAGGGCGAGGTATCAATTAAATAAAATGTTAAGACAAATCGAGCCAAGGTTGAGAAGAACTGATGTAATGTTCAACAGCTTCAGTAGTTGTATTCCCAACACTCCTAAAGAACTTTCCAG
>JAUUWR010000091.1 GCA_030588935.1 bacterium
TTTTCTTTAACTTTAGCTAGCTGAACCCTTATATTTTCTTTATCTAAAAACTTTTCAATATCTTTTGCACAAAACCATTCTTCTCTATCTGTTATAATAGTTCTAACGTTATATTTTTTTAAAAATCCAATCATCAAATCAGCTCCTTACTTATATTATAACATAATGTAAATTGGTTTACAATACAAACATTAAAATAAAAAAGACTAGAAAATTAATCCTAGTCTTACTTTTATTACCTCTGATTTATTTTATTTCTTCAATTTCAATTTCTACTCTAGGGTTTTCTTTATCGATTTCAAATATATCTGTCCAACCGATAATTTCTGTCCAGCCATCATTTTTTATTATTCCAGCCACTTGCAATCCATCAAGGATAAATTTTTTAGCTGCTGCAATGTTATCTTTATCTTTTCTTTTATTTTTGCAATACCACGTAAATGTAATAAAAACAGGATTTTCTATAGGCTTTTTAATAGCTTTTGCTGCGAACATTGCACATAACTTTGTATAATCACTTTTCATTTTTGCGTAGGGCTGATAACCTCTTTTGCCCCTCTTTGCTGTGGCTATCATCTCATTCATTCCTGGCAGTTCTCCTGGTATTATTATTTTATACATTTTTCTCCTCCTATTTTTATTTCGTCCATTGTGTCGCCATAGCTTTTGCTATTCCCGGAAATGTTTTGCTCCTTAAACAAGCTCTTTCTTGCGGGTTTTCCGCATTTTTTAAAGCTTCAAAATACCATTTAGGCTGTTTTTTCTTAATTCCTTTTTTACTTGTAAATTCTATAAATTCACCTTTGCCAACAATATCTGTAGGTTCTAAATTAGGCAACCCTTTTAACCATAAGCAAGTTGATTTTTGAAATTCATCTCCAAATTGCCAGGGTTGAACTATTTGATTTGGTTTTTTCCATTTATTACTCATTATTCCTATAGGATTTTCGATTGCTATTTTAGGACATTTATTATTTGCAAACATCATAAAAAAATCAATACCACGTTGTTGCCTACCATCTTTTATTTTTTGTGGGAACCATCTTGCACCGCTCACGCATAAATGCGTACAAGGTGGAAAGGCTATTACCATATCCCAATCTTTTTCTAGCAGAGGTGTTATGTCTTGTTGTATATGCCACTCTTTGTGTCCTCCGCTACATTCTAATATATCGCATGAATAAGCTTCATGTCCTAGTTTTCTTAATTCTATTGTTACCGCTTGGCTTTCCTCACAAGCAACCAATATTTTCATTTTATTTCTCCTCCATTTTTTTATCTAATCTATCAATTTTACAATCAATTTCGTCTTCCAGAATTTCATCTGTAATTCCAAACATAATTTTCAATTGTTCTAACATTATAGCTACGTCTGCAATCTCTTCTATTACATTTAATTTAGCTTTAGTATTATTGTACCTTTTCCACTTGCTTATTGCTTGTATAAGTTCTGTACATTCTTCTTGTGCTATATCTAATTGCCCATTTCCACGTTTTGCAATAACTTTTATTAATACTTTTTTATTGTACATTTTCTACACCATCCTTGGTTAACATTTTTTTCAGTTCTTTTAAGCTTCTTTTTAAGCTCCTACTAATTTGTACTTGGCTTGCCCCTAATTCTGCTGCAATTTCTACCTGTGTTTTTTCTTTAAAATAATATTTACATAATACTTTTTTATCAAATTCTTTTAGATTACCAATTACATTTTCTAATACAATTTTATTACTTATTCCTTCAAATTCATTTTTAACATCTGCTAACATATCGATATAAAATATTTTTCCATCATCGCAGTGCCTATTAGCCGCGTTGAGACTTAGAATATAGCTGCTGCTAAACTCAAATACTATTTTTTCAAATTCTTCATATTTCATTTCTAGTATACTACATATTTCTTTTTCTTTTTTGCCTTGTGTTTCAAGTTTTAAGATACTTGTATACTTATATCTATTACTTCTTTTGTGCTTTACTGTTTCATTTAATTCTCTATAATATATTTGCATTTCTCCTTTAACTAAAGGATATACATAAGTTGTAAATTTATATCCTTTTTTAACATCAAATCTATTTAAAGCTTTCATAAATCCAATACACCCACATTGATACAGTTCTTCGAAGTCTTCTGCATATCTTTTAGCTTTATTGGCAATCATAATAATTAACTTGTTGTAATTCTCAAACAATTGTTCTTTAGCTGTATTGTCGCCCGACTGTTCAGCTTTTATTATGTCGTATTCATTTTTAAACATATATCCACCCTTTCTTGCAATATTTTCTACCACTTAATGCATGGTATAAAGCACTTTTAGTTAATCCAGTTTTTTCTGCTGCTTCAACAACAGAATTATATTCTTTTCCTGTTATGGCATTCCTAATTTTTCTACTTTGTTTAATTTTTTTAACATTTCTGCCTAGGTATGTTGAAACCATATATTCCTTTTTCCATTCTTTATATATCTTTGTTGCTTCTTCTTCGCTAGCATGATTTGCTATCATATATATTCTTATATTTGTTTCGTTTGTTTCTGCTTCATAGAACATCTTAAAACCTCCTATTTTCAATTTTGAGCAACTTTTATTTTTAGCCATGTGATTATACTATTATTAAATAAAAGTTGCTTGTTCATTGCTGCGTACTTAAATTAGAACGGAATGTCACTCGAATCTTCTGATTCTGAATAATCACTTGTTGTATTATTTGCACTAGTTGGAATATTTGCTTCTTTCTTCTTACTTTCTAAGAATTGAACCTCTTCTACTACTATTTCAGTTATATAAACTTTATTGCCTTGTTTGTTTTCGTAGTTCCTTGTTTGTATTCTCCCACTAATTCCAACCAAGCTGCCTTTTGAAGTATATTTTGCTGTTGATTCTGCTTGTTTTCCCCAAATAACAACTGGAACAAAATCCGCTTCTTGTTGCCCTTCTTTCTTAAATCTTCTGTCTATTGCAATTGTAGAAGTTGCTACTGCTGTCCCATTCCCTAGTGTAAATTTTAATTCTAAATCTTTAACCCAGCGCCCAATAACGGTTATCTTATTCAAAGTAATCCTCTCCTTTTAAGTTTTACTAATATAATTATAACATATCACCTTGTTGCGTCTCAAACCCCTCAAATTCCCCTTTGTGGTCTAGTTCAATTCCTGTTTCTTTTTCGTAAAGTTCCATTATTTTATTCAGCTTAATTGTATAGTCTAAAACTATTGGTCTCCATTTTTCAATTTCTTCTTTTGTTCTTCCTGGTGCTTCTAAATAAGCATCACCTCTTAAAAATCTGCTAAGTGTTTCGTTATATTCTTCGCATAATTCTGTATGATTCTTAATAAACAGTTTTTTTAAATCTCCCATGGTGGTATTTCCTCCTGTTTTTCTTTAATTTCTTCTACATATTCCTTCCTTAATTTCATATTCTTACTTTTATCCCATCCAAAGTCTATTTGTTCTTTTGTTCTTCCTGGTGCTTCTAAATAAGCATCACCTCTTAAAAATCTGCTAAGTATTTCGTTATATTCTTCGCATAATTCAGTATGATTCTTAATAAACAGTTTTTTTAAATCTCCCATGG
>JAUUWR010000002.1 GCA_030588935.1 bacterium
GCAGGAACAACCCAAGACAAGCTTTTTTTGTTCTTTATAGGTATAATTAGCTTCGTTATAATTCTTAATTTCCTTATCAAAAGCTTTTCTATCTAAATGTTTTATTTTATTGTTTTTTGTATCTCTAACCCTGATGTTAAAAGAATAAGGGCTTTTTCCTGTTTTAATAACTAGTCTTGGGGTTCCACATTTTTTACAAACCAATTCAGGACACCCTACCCGAATACAAAATTCAGGCAGGGTTTGAGGAAACATAGCAAAATGCCTTTCTTTGCTTGGTTCAAAGGGGAACATAATACAATCCCCTGGATTTTTGCCTTTTGGATTACAATTTTCAGCACCTTTTCTTTTAAATGTAGAGGTTTTATAAGGAACTCTAATATTATCTAAATTAAAAAAATATTTTGTATTTTTAACAAATAAAAATATAGATTCTGAATTTGTATTTAACCTGTCTTTGACAGAACAAGGCATTGAACTGCCTGCTGATTCTTTTGTTTTAAAATTACACCATTGTTTGATCCAGGTTATATCATTTCTTAGTGTTAAGCCTGATTCATTTTGACATTTAATAGCAATTCTAAATGGGATTAATAGTCTTTGTTTATGCTGAAGCCAGTTTGATTTAAATTTGCCCCTTATGTTTTTAGGCAGTTTATGATTTTTTAAAAAATCATTTGCTTTTTCATTTCCAGTTTTTGAATAAAAAGAGTCTCCTAAATTAAGCCATATTGTTCCTGTTGACTTTATGACCCGTTTACATTCTTTCATAACTTCTACAATTTTATCAATATAATTTTGAGGATGTTCTTCTAATCCTATTTGTTCTTTTGATTTATAATCTCTTAAAGCCCAGTAAGGAGGAGAGGTAACAATACAATCAATGCTGTTATCTTTTAATTTTTTTAACCCCTGCAAAACATCAATATGATGGATT
Source organism: bacterium (assembly GCA_030588935.1). Classification (GTDB taxonomy): domain Archaea; phylum Nanobdellota; class Nanobdellia; order Pacearchaeales; family GW2011-AR1; genus ARS1285. The sequence continues at coordinate 938 of JAUUWR010000002.1, forward strand.
TTGTTTGATTGCATAAAATCTTTAGTTTTTGTATTTTTAAATAAACCCAAGTGAAAATTCCTGTACAGAAAAATGTACATTTAACTAAAAAGAATAAATAGTTATTTCTTAGCGATTTTCCATAAATTAAAAAAATTCTCAATCAGGCACAAAACTCAATTTAGGTATGGCTGAAAATCCAAAATATTCATAATCATTAATCACATCTTTAAATCCCTCTATCATTTCGTCCATGATTTTTAATAATTCATATAAATCTTTCACAACAACTGACATTTCAAAATCAGACCCCCCAATTGATCTCATTATCTGATATATATTTTTATGATACTTACAATATTCATAAAGTTCCTTATTTCTTTTTGTGGAATTTAAATGCAAGTCTACCCTATAACCTTCATAACCTAAAGTTTCTAAACCTAAATTAAGCTTATATCCTATAATTATACCTTTTTTCTCCAACTCTTTTATTCTATACCTAATTGTATTTAATGAAAGCTTTAATTTTTCAGCTAAACGTATTAATGGCCTTCTTGCATTATTTGAGTATTCTTTTATTATCTTAAAATCCTTTTCATTATGTTTTACTTCTTCACCATCCCCATATGTTCTTTCCACAGTTTCTACTTTCTTATCCGTAAAGAATATTCTATTAAAATTAATGATTGGAGCATAAATAGAAACATTATAATTCTTTATATTTCTTTTATATCTTAACATTAATTCATCCCAAAGTTTATGAAATTCTTTTATTGTTCTTATCCCAACAAAAAAAGCACAATCCCATTTGCCATGTAATTTTGCTATTGACCAAATGTTTTCATAACTTTTTAAGGATTCTATAAATTCTTCTTTATTTTTCTTAGTAATCCGTTGAAATTTAAAATAAACTCTATATGTAAAAAAACCTAGTTTAGAAGCATCAATTATTGCATGATATCCAATAATCACCTTACTCTCTTCTAATCTTTTTATTCTATATTCTGTAAATTGTTTTGATTTCCTTATTTTTTTAGCTAATTTTGAAATTGAAATATGTGCGTCTTTGTCTAATTCATAAAGAATCTTCTTATCATATTCATCTAACTTTACTATATTTACCATAATTCAGACAATCTTCTATATTTTATAAATCTTTCTAATTTTGTCAAAAAAATAGATAGTTAATTTTAATAATATTCAATAGACGATTATAAAGTAATAAAAATAATAAGGAAACGATAGAAAATGATATATGTTCATAGAGAATTACAAGGAAAAGAGGAAATAAAAAATGTAGTGGAAACTATTAAAAAAGTATTGAAGAACAAAAGAATAGTTTATCCTTATTCTTACGAGCCACTCTCAAAAATTTATGTGACTAGAGTAGATATTAATAAACTAAAAAATGAAGGGAAAAGTGTTCAATTTTATATTCCTGAAAAATTATTAGAGTTAGGTTGTAAACAAAAAAAAGGTACAACCCATCAGTTTTTATGTCCTATGGGCTGGGAACTAGAATACCCTCCAGAATTATGGAGATACTACTCGGATAACGAAAATTTCTCTTCTGACAAAATATTAATGCGTGTAAAAGAAATAAAGGATTTTTCTTCTTGTTCCCTTGTTTGGGAAGAAGTTAATATAGGGAATGAAAATATAGAACTAGAAATATCAGCAAGAAAGAAAGGAACACTTGAAGAAATAAAAGAGATTAATGAAAAACAACTTAGTTTAGTAGATAAGCTTAAAGAGACCTTGCCTATAATAGAGATTTTAGAAGAAAAAGATTATGGAGAAAAATATAGGCATAAAATTTTGGCTTATAGAGAATAATGACGAAAATCAAGAATATAAAATGAAAAATGAAGAAAATCTTACTAGAGAATATGGAAGATTTACATTTGGAAAAATTAATGATAAAATATTTTCTATAGAAGCTTTAGTTATGAGAGTAACCCCTAAGAATTTAAAAGAAAAACTTGAGGAAATTTTTAATGATTTTAGTATAAATGGGGTAAAGAGTCTTTTTAAGGATAATTATAATTATGTGATAAGCACCAAAGGAGGTTGGATTTATCTTAGTTTAAATAGGTGTGCATATGAGGATGGAACAAACAAATACAAAGATTATTCTGATTTATATGCTATTGGAGATTCCTACCTTATTGATAAGCTTGCTAATGATATAAAGAAGAATACAAATCTTAAAAATAAATAAAAAATAAACATAGAATTAAAATGCACGCAAAATATATAATTAAACTAGGCAGATGGAAAGAAGAAATAAAACATTTAGATGTAGATAAAAATGATTTAGAAAATACAATCTTTTTCTTAAAAGCAATGGATAGTGTGTTTAAAGGGCAATCTAGTAAGGCAAAAAGGAAAATAAACCTTGATGTTACCCTCTCGCCAATTATATGGCCAACTAATGAACAGTTAATCAAACTACGTAAGAAGAGTCCTAGAGACTATAGAGTAGAAGCAGGTAAATGGCTTACTTTTGATGGTAAAAACAATTTGGAGATGACATTTTATTCAAATAGTCAGGAGGGGAAGTTATTTAAATGGGAGGGAGAAAAAGCTCCTCCATTTCTAAGACCACTTTTAGAATCAAGATTAAAATCGAAAAAAGATTTTCCAGTTTTAGAACAGTCTGAAGAAGAATTAGCATTGAACTCTTTCCCTTCTCCTCTTTATTATGGCAGTATAGGGGATTGTGATGCAACAATTGATTATGAAGGAAGTAAAATAAGATGGACTGCGCATGGACTTTATTGTATGATATTCGGCAGTAATTTCGAGAAATTTTCTCCTATATGGAACAAATTAAAAAGATATTTCCCAAAATCAGAATTAACGCAAAAGGGTTTTTTAAAAAGTTTAAACAGAAAAGAACTAAGAGGATATGTTGAGAGGCATGGATTAGAAGCAAAGTGCAGAAAAGGAGAGTCTTTATTTGACGATAAAAAATTTAAAACAGGGGCTATAACTGTGTGTATTATTCCAGATTCTTATAAGAAAAAACCTACAATAGAATATTTTTTATCTGATTCTGATATTGCAGAATCTGATTTTTTAAACAGGAAAAAAGATATAAAGAAAACCATTAATTTTTTTAAAGAAAACGCAGAGTTTTTGTTAAAACCTCGGGATTCAAATTCTAATCATTATTCTTTAAAGTATTTTCATTTAGATTTAATTAATAAAAAACTAAGTGATAATATGAAATTGGCTTTAATTGAAGTAGAACAAAATAGTTTATATGCAGGAGCTGCTTGCGGTTTAGCTGTTCAGCATGTAAGAAATTATAATGTTGATTCCCTTCATGAAACATACAACGAGATGATAGAAAAAGATATCAATAATACGACTAGAAAATATAAGGTTAAAAAAACCGAGTTTAGAAAGTTATATGCTGAATTAAGTCAAAGAAAAGAAGTAAGAGAAAGATAAAAATTGGTTGAATATTTATTTTTTGGCGAGTTTCCATAAATCCAATATATATTGTTTATTTGTTTCTGCTATATCTTTACTTTCAATTAAAATCGCTGAAGGTTGATCTTTGACCCAATTTACTAAAGCGACTCTTTCTCCAAAAACAAGAGTCATGATTGGAGATAGATAGTTTGTGTGCAGAAATCTATAATGCCATCCTTTTTTAACACCTAACATTTTTCTAGCCTCGGAATCTTTAAGAGATTCTCTTATTTTTTTAGAATCATTATAAATTATTTTTACCTTTATTTTTCTTTTTTTCCTTTCTTTATGCCATTTTTCTATAAAATATGGTAAAACCTCTGGACTTTTTCTAGATGCACCTATTACAAAAAGTTCTTTTTCTTCTAATATAAGGTTCATAACTGTTTGTAAACCTTTTTTCCCTTCATAAACTTCTGTTTTTATTGGTTTTCTAACTCCTTGCGCTTTTATGTCATTCAATTTAGGAAGTATATCTTTTATCCTTTGTTTTTTGTATTCTAAACTTTCTATAATTATTTCAGGTTCTGCTGCTGAGAAATATTTTTTAAAGTCCTTAACAATATAACTGGCTAATCCTTCTTTTTCCAACCTTTCCAAAATATCGTATATGGAAGCTCTAGGAATTCCAGATTTATGCGCGATTTCAGAAGCTAGAGATTCTCCTAATTCTAATAAAGTTAGATAAACCTCTATGTCTATGTCATTCAAACCTAATAATTTTAGTTCTTCTTTCATGATTATACAGCCCAAGGAGATATTTTAAACCTTTCTATTGTTGAGTTTTTTCCACAGCAAAGATTTAAATACTTATGTAGTGCGGATACACTAGAGGTGTCCAGCCTTAGACTGAATTCTGAGAAATTTAAAATGATAGAAGAGAATTTAAAACAAATTGCAGAACAAGAATATCAAAGGCTAATGAAAGGCAAAAATTTTAGAGGAGATCATGGAGACAATTTTATGGCGGCAGCATTTATTGCTAGGAAATTTTTAAGTAACGAGCAAAGTCGTAAAGCTGCAGAAGAAAGTATTAAAGCTTACTTAAAAGTTTTCAAAGGCCCTGAAGTGGGCGATAGAATTAGGGGGGAGTTATGGGAAAGAATATATTCCACAAGTCAAATATTTGGCATTGAAAATTCTGAATTAAAGAGGTTAGAAAAAGATTGGATGACTTATCAACAAAGGTACTATACAATCCCAAAAGAATTTTATGAGAAAAGTTGGATGCCTCAGCCTGTTAAGAGGTTAATCGATTCAAGATTATGAAGTACAATGGAACTTAAACAATATACAATAACAAAGAAAATAGCTAAACATGGAAATCAAGCAATCATAATTGTACCTAAATTACTTGAAGATAAATTAGAGCCAGGAACTATTGCTAAAGTAATCATAGAAGTTTTGGAGGTTTAAAAATGGCAAAGAAAAAGACATTAAATGAACTTATTAGAATAGAAAAATATAGATTGAATTCTACGAATGAAAGAAATAGGGTATTTTATCATGCAAATAAAAACGAAGAAGTTAGACAAGCGTTAGCAAATGCTATACAGAGTAATATTGAATATATTTTTTTAATAGGAAATGGATGGAATGTTACCGGGGCCCTAATGCCTATTGAATTAGAGAATATTGGAGAAGAAAGCATCCCACACAAGGTTGATTTCACATCTGACATGGGACCTGATGCTGATGAGATGTTTATAAACCAAAGATGGATCAGTTTAGGTCCTATAAGGAAACCGGAAATACCTGAAGGTACAGAGGCATATGAAATGTGTGAGGCTCCAAAAGAAGAATATATGCGATGTACATCACAACAAAAACCAACCTTTATAGATTATATTAAATATTATAGAGTTACAAAATCCCCTTAACCCAATAACACAATTTACCCAAAAAATTTACAACCTTAAATTCTAAAAGACTTTCTAGTTTAAATAAGAACAAACAAATAACCCTGTACACATTCATGTACATCTTTTCTTACTCGGAGCTATAAAAAGAACAGCGTCTAATCCAAATTATGAAAAATAAATGTATTATTTGTGGTAAAGATTTGGAAAATGAATCAAATGTTTGCGATACTTGTTTTGAAGTTTTGAAAACAAAATATCCAGATAAAAAACAACTAAAAAAAGTTTTAAAATGGCACGAAAAACACCTAAAGAAACAAGAGTGAACGTAAACTATTTATTTATTGCTTTAGCATTTGTTTTGGCAATAAGTCAAATAAGTTTAATTAGTGCTGCAACCCAAGCAGATTTTGACCAGATATTACAGCCACTGCAAACAGTATACGACCTAGTTAAATATGCTGCCACAGTGATTTCTGGAATAGTAATGCTGTTCTCAGGAATTACATATATTATGAGTGGCTCAGATCCTGGAAAACGAGAAAAAGCAAAGAATATGGTAATGTATGTTATCATAGGTCTTATTGTAATCTGGGCAGCACCATTTATTGTTGATTTAATATTGGGTTAAGGAGTTAATATGGCACTTAGTCTAAAAGGCTTTGCAACTTACTTTATTGATAAATTTTTTGATTTCATTCTTAGTCTGATAAATGCTGCTTTAAGTCCTTTTTTAGATTTAATTAAGAAATTTATGAGTGAGCCAGTGAAGCTTAGTGTTTTTGTAGAATCCTGGGCAATCATAGTATATATTCTTTCTATGTTTTATGGGTTGTTGTTAGTTTTTATTGGATTGAGATTCATAATGGCAGGAGAATCTGCAGAAAAAAGAGAAAGAGCAAAATCAAGTCTGAAAAACATAATCATAATGATGATTTTAATTCAGGCAAGTTATCATTTATATGATTTGATTATAGAGGTTTCAGCTGCATTAACAAAAACAATGTTGAACTTAACAGGAAGTTCTTTTTTCAAGATAACTTTGACAAGTTCTTCTAATTTTGGGTTTGAGATAGTTTTATCTGTAATTTATCTGATAGTTTTGCTTATAACATTACTTCTCCTTGTACTTAGATATATTTTTGTAAGTTCTGGTGTATTATTTTTTGTAATTGGAATTTTTATGTATTTTATAGGTCCTTTAAACCAATATGGAAGATTAATAATCAACACATTATTAACACTGGTTTTTCTGCCTTTTTTTTATTCAATAATTTTTTTAGCTGGATCAAAATTAGCAATCGGGAGTAGTTATAAAACTCTGATCATGATTGGAGCTTTTGCTCTGGTTATTACTCTTACATGTCTTATTTTATTATTTGTTATTGTCAAAGCTGCACTAAAAGTTGCTGGCCCTGTTGGCCAGGTTGCTAAAGTCGTAGGCTATGTAAGTTAAAATGTATGAAATACCTCAACAACTGGAATATAAAGAAAAAATAGTTTTTGGACTTACTTTTAAGCAGTTGATTTATGCATTTATATTTTTTCCACTTGCATTTTCATTTCTTTTTAAATTAAATGCAAGTATTTACACAAGGGTCTTTTTAACGTTAATTCCTGTATTTCTTGCAGCAGGATTTATGTTTTTGGATTTGCAAGATAAAATAAAAGACTGGGTTATCTGGTATAGAAACAGGGATTTGACAACACAAAAAATAGAGAAATTATTTGATGTAAAAATTGATAATGACTTAATCAATACTAAGAATAAGAAGCTAGCTGTTTTAAAAGTAGATTCAATTAATTTTGATATTAAACCAAAAAGAGAGAAAGAAACAATTACCCTTGCCTTTCAGAAATTTCTTAATTCACTGGATTTTCCAATTCAAATTTTAATGGCAAATGAAACTCTTAGTTTAGAAGATTATTTGAAAAGTCTGGAACAAAGGATAAGCAGTAAGAAATCTCAGGAGATTTTTCAGGAATATAAAAAACATATGCAGGATATTGTTAATAAAAATAGTGTTTCAAACAGGAATTTTTATTTAGTAATTCCTGAAACAACAGACATTAATATACAAATAAAAATATGCGAAGACAGGCTCCATAGTTTAAATTTGAGAACAAAGAGATTAAGGAACAGAGAATTAAGAGATATTTTTATCAACATATTTAATAATGAAAAAAATTCCTGTTTTCCTAAAGAAATAAGAAATAATGTCGATTGTCTGTGGATCAATAACAAGCTATTCAGAACAATTTATGCTCATGGTTATCCTAGAATTGTTGAAACTGGTTTTTTAGATAAGATAGTAAGTTCGTTAGGGGATTTCAATCTTTCATTACATATTGAGCCATGTTCTTTAGAAAACACAATGGTATTATTAAACAAAGAATTGCAAAAACAAAGAGCTGATTTATACGCTGCAAGATTGAAAAATCAATTAAACCCAAGTTTGGAAATAAAGTATAGAGATACTTTAAAGACACTTGAGAATCTTCAAAAAGGAGAGGAAAAATTGTTTAATGTTAGTTTGTACATAACTTGCAAAGCAGATACAATAAGAGAATTGGATTTATTAACAAAAAAAATTGAGTCTGAACTTAATTCTTTATTAATTATACCAAAACAGCCTAAGTTTAAAATGATAAAAGGTTTAAAGTCTTGTTTGCCTTTAATTGAAAATTCTCTTGGTATTAAAAGAAATATAACAACCAAGGGATTGTCTGCATTTTTTCCATTTACATCATCATTTTTCAAGTTTGATGATACTGGAATCTGGTTTGGGTTAAATAGAAATAATATTCCAATTATAAGGGACATATTTAAGCTTTCAAATGCTAATGGGATTTGTCTGGCAAGTTCTGGGGCAGGGAAATCTTATCTTGCTAAATTGTTTATCTCAAGATATCTTCTTAATGGAACAAAAGTTATTGTTATTGATCCGCAAGGCGAATATAAAAATTTAGTGGAAAAATTCAATGGGCAAAGAATTGATTTGTCCAGAGCTTCTGAAACAATGATTAATCCTTTAGATTTAATGGGGCATGATTATCCTGAGAAAAGACTTACTTTAATGGATTTAATGCCAGTTATGCTAGGAGAGCTTTCAGAACCTCAAAAATCATTTATTGACAGAGCATTGACAGAAGCTTATGAAAAAAAAGGAATTTACATGGATGCTCCTGAAACATGGGATAATAAACCTCCGATTTTAGGAGATGTTCTTGAAATTCTTAAGAAAATAGAGAAAAAAGTAAGCAATATGGAAAAAATAACAATAAGAAGTCTAATTAACAGAATGAATATGTATGTTAATGGTGTTTTTTCATTTATGAACAAGCATACTCAAATAAATTTTAATAACAAATTTATCTGCCTTGATATTGGAAATCTGCCTAAACAAATCAAGCCGACAATCATGTTTCTTATTTTAGATTATGTTTATACTAAAATGAGGGAGGATTTAAATAGAAAACTTCTTGTTATTGATGAAGCATGGACTTTATTAAGCCGGGCAAAAGAAGCTTCATATATTTTTGAAATAGTAAAAACTTGCAGAAAATTTAATCTTGGTTTATTTTTAATTAATCAGGAAGTAGAAGATATGCTAAACTCCAAAGCAGGAAGATCTGTTCTTGCAAACTCATCCTATACTCTTCTTCTCAAACAAAAGCCAGCAGTTATAGATGATATTCAAAAGACTTTTCATTTAAGCAATACAGAAAGAATTTCATTATTAACTGCGATGATTGGAGAAGGGCTTTTAATCATGGAAGATGAGCATTCTAAAATTAAAATTGTTGCTTCAGACCAAGAACATAATTTAATTACAACAAATGCAGATGAGATTTTGAAAAATAACAAACAAAAAAAGCCAAAAAAACAAAAACAAAAGGTGAAAACATCTAAACCTAAAAAACTAAAAAAACAAAACAAAGAAGAAATCAAAATCAATGTTGATGCAGACAAAGGACTTTTCAAATTAAAGAAATTAAACAAACATGAGATTAATTATCTTTTGAAAAAACATTACAAGGAATTTTCAGCTTACAGCATAATGTCAAATAAGAAAGAAAAATATCTAATCAGGCCAAGATTTAATGAAAGTCCTCAGCATTTTTTCTTAATTAAAGATATTGCAGATTATTTAAAAAAATTTAATTCTGTAGAAAAGATTCAGTTTTTTGAAACAAAAAAACCAGACATAATTTTTAAAATTGGAAATAAAGAGTTTGCGATTGAAGTTGAAACTGGGAAATTTCTAAAGCATAATGAGAAACGATTAAAAGAAAGAATTAAAAGACTTAATAAAATTCATGGAGACAGATGGTTTTTTGTGATGACAAATAGAAAACTTACTCCAAAATATTCTAAATTTGGGCCTACTTATCATAAGTTAAGCATAAAAAATAAGATTCTTGGCATAGTAAAACTCGCAAAAGGTGCATAAATCTTTGCACCTAAAAAACTAGGTACAATCAATAGTTTTTACTATTTTATCGAATATAAAAATTTCCAAAATGTTGGTTTTTGCACCAGCAATATAAGTAGTTTGCAGTTCTATTAAGCAGCTTAGAAATATTTTTAAAGCTTACAATTCTTTATATTTAAGAGGTGATAAACCTCAAGATTTTTTCTTGAGTAGATTAAAATGTCAAAACTAATAGAAAGAGCAAAACAAATTAAGAGTGAGTTAAACCTTACTCAATTAAGAGAAGCTGGGATAAGAAGACATAGAGAAGAATATGAATATATAGTAACTTATCCCGCAATTCCAGCAATGTCTCCAATTACTCAAGAGGATATTTTCTCTGGAGAATCCAAAGAAAGAGAGGTTCAATTTTATACGCACATTCCATTTTGCACAGGAAAATGCACTTATTGTGGGAGATTTCAAAAATTTCCAAGGCAATCTAGACAAACAGTTGATAGTTATATAGATTATTTGGAGAAAGAAATGGAGATTATGAATTCTATACCAGAATTAGAGAAAATAAAAGTTGGTTCTTTATATATCGGGGGAGGAACTCCAACATATCTAAGTTCAAAACAGTTGATAAGAGTAATAAAAAATCTAACTTCTCAATTAGATATTTTAAAAGAAAGAGAATTTACTGTTGAAGGAAGTCCCGAAACAATTAATCGAGAAAAATTAGAAACCATATTAGAAAATGGTGTAAACCGTATTAGTATGGGTGTTCAATCATATCATAATGATGTATTAAAATTATGTGGGAGAAGGCATACTGCAGAAAGAGCAAGGAAAATTTCAAAATTAATAAGAGAAGTTGGTTTTAATAATTTCAATATTGATTTAATTCCTGGTCTGCCATTACAGACATTAAAAAAATGGGAAGAGAATCTAAAAGCAACTGTTGATTCTGGTGCTACTTGTGTAACAGCCTATCCTCTTTATGTAGGACCTGGTTGTGAAATGGTTAAGCTACCAGATAATATGTTCCCAAGCGAAGGGGAGAGTTTATTAATGGAAATCATGACCAAAGAATTTTTTAAAGATTTGGGTTTTAAAGAAGACCCTGTTCATTTTTTTGCTTCACCAGGAATTGTTTCCCAAGCACAGAATATAAAAAAATGGAAAGGCTCAGAAGTAACAGGATTAGGGATTTCTACATATAATTTTATGAATAATGTGCAATATCATAATCATTTTGGTATAGGAAGGTATAAAACATCAATTGATTCTGGAAGATTACCTATTTGGATAGGAAAAAAATTAGATACTAAAGAACAAATATCAAGACTTATGGTTTTAGGAATGAAAAGAGGCAAAATTAATTCAGAATTATTTACTTCAAAATGGGGTCCTACACCAGAAGAGATTTTTCCAGAGATTATGGGGAAATTGAAAGATTTGGGATTAATTGAAATAGATTATCCTGAAACTAAGTTAACATATTTAGGTAAATTGTTTTCAGAAGAGGTTGCTATTCAATTTTTTACAGACAAAACAAGAAAAGCATATGAAAAAGTTGGTGCTAAATATGCAGGTTATTTTACAGCAAATTTGCCTGATTATTAATATAGTCTTCTCATCTTCACTTAGAACTCTTCTTCCCTTCTTAGTATATTTCCCAAATTAATTTTCATTTTCTAACTTCTTAGAATAATAATCAGACCTTCTTTTAAATCTTAAAGCTTGAGTCTTAATGGTCTCTACATTTTCTTCAATTAATTTTATTGCTCCCCCTGAATTTCCATAATAGTGTTTTTCTAATAGCTCATGCATCTTCATAGGATAGTCAATCCAATTTCTTTTTATATCGACATTTCTACTTTCTTTTTCAGGTAACCATTTTTCAGATAACCAAATATCTAAAATTGATAAAACTTCGTTAGAAAGATAATTATAAAAACCAGCTAGATTCTCATATTGCTCATTTATTTTATTACTTAATGTTTGTCTATCTTTTTTAGTTTTGGCAAATCTACCTAATTTCTTATATGCATTAAATCTCCTTTTCTCATTTTCTATATGTTCTCTAGGAAATCTTTTTCGAACACTGACTTTTTCAGCTTTTACTATAAAATACCAATCTGTAAAATCCTTATATTTATAAGGAATCTCATAGGGGGTATCGGCTTCTACACCAAGAATTAACCATTCTAAAATTTTATTTGACATTTTTATTTAATCTTAATGTTAGTATTCTCTAGGTAAATTATCCTTACCATAAGACTCTATAACAATCCTAAATTTATCTTTAGAAAAAGGATGTTCTATGAAGTAGGTTTCCGTCCAGTAATCTCCATCTAAATCGTTTTTTAAATAAATCCTCTGTTTTTGTGGGTTAGTCCATCCAACTACTCCTTTATCTAAAAACTCAACCTTTTGATTTGGATGATACCTTTGTTCTAATTGTTCTACTTTACCATGCATTACTAAATAAGTAACAATGCCTGATAGTCCTCCTATTAATATTCCTCCTAAGATAAATCCTTTCAAACGTTCTTTCATTTTATTTTTTGGATAAACGCATGCCCTCAGGAACAAATTGTCTTGTAAATGAAGTCATAAGTTGGTTGCCTGCTAGACAATATGCTCTGTAAGCATCGATCATATCTGCTTTTTTGAATTTTAGTTCTGCAATATACAATGCTTGTTTTCGTGGAAATCTTAGTCTTGCTGCTCTATATGCTAATTTAGCACAATAAAGGTCTCCTTTCTCAACAAAACTTTGGGCAATTTCTACAAGTTTATTTTTATTATGTGCTGCTTTGTATGCACTTATTGCCTCTCTATATTTATGTTTCCTTAAATTAATATATCCAATTTTAGAATATTGTTTTGGAGTTAATTTTAACTCTTGATTAGCCATTTTATATGCTTTTTGGGCATTTTCTAAATCTCCTTGTTTAATATATTCATCACCCACCTTACACATTCCTGTTTTATATTCTGCTTTTTTATATGCCTCTAATGCAATATACAATGGATTAGCATAAATACTGTCTAACTTTTTTTTGTGCAAACATGCATCTCCTACTTGTTTGTATTTGGTTTTTGATATTTTTCTACCTGTTGCTTCAAATGCATGTTCAGCCCAACCAATATGTCCTTTTTCTAAACATATCTTGCCTAATTCTAAGAGAGCTACCTTATTTCTTGCTTTAGTATAAGGATCAATAGCACGGTAATAGTTTTTTTTAGCCTTTAACATATCTCCAACTGCATTGTATTGTGCAGGAGTAATCTTCTTTCCAGCAGCTTGAAATGCTTTTTCTGCTTTCTCTACCCAATTATCCTTACTCAATAAACCATTACCTAGCTCTACTAACTTATCCAAATTATTACTCCTTGTAAAAAATGTTATTGCCCTGTCAAAATCTTTCCAACCTTTATATGTTATATGCCATTCCCCTAATGCATTAAGAATTTCTTTTTGAGTATTATCTGGAAACATTGATACATCCACTTGCTCAATATCTGGTCTATATTTGTATTCATAAAGAATAATATTAACCATACCTTCTAGATTTATGTTAGAACCTTTAGATATAGTTATCATTTTTGATGCTTGCATTTTATCTTCTCAGAATTCAGTCTGAGGCCTGTCACCTCACTGAAAAATATAAAGAATCATATTTAAACTTTTGTTGCTGTTATTAGCAACAACAATAGTAAGATTTAAAAATAAAAAGGATTTATAATAAAATATGGAAGAAACACTAAGGAAATTTGGATTAAGCCAGTCAGAAGTGAAAGTTTATTTAGCTTTAATTGAATTGGGTGCTTCTTTAGCTGGCGAAATCACAAAAAAAGCAAATATAAATAGGAGCAATTGTTATGATGCTTTACAAAGATTAATTGAAAAAGGCTTAATTAGTTATGTTATAAAAGCAAATAGAAAATACTTTCAAGCAGAAACTCCTGAGAAATTTTTAGAACTTATTAGAGAACAAAAACAACACTTAAAAGATAAAGAAAAAGAAATTAAAAAAATATTGCCTCAACTAACAGAAAAATCAAAATTATCTATTGAAAAACCACAAGCCACTATTTACAAAGGCAAAAAAGGAATTAAGTCTATTTTTGAAGATATTTTAAGATATAAAGAATTTTGGGTTTTTGGATCTTCTGGAAAATTCAAAGAGGTTTTAGGTCCTTTTTTCTATTTATTTAAAAAAAGAACTAAACAAAAAAGAATAAAATGTAAGCTTCTTGTTTCTGAAAAAACCAGGGATACAGATATTACAATTAATGCAGAAGCGAGATTTTTGTCTAAAAATTATATAACTTTAAGCTCTACTTTGGTTTATGGAGATAAAGTGGCTATAATTTCATGGACAGAAAATCCTGTTGGTTTTGTTTTAGTAAATAAGCAAGTAGCAGAGTCTTATAGAACATATTTTAAATTTATGTGGAAAATTGCAAAGAAATAGTTTGCGAAGATTTTTTAGTTAAAGAAAATTCAATTCAAGTCGCCCCTACTTCCGATGTAAGACATCATCTCTTCCAGATTTCTATTCATTACTTTCAATTTTCCCTTTCTATGTTCAATAACACTTAAAAGTTTATTAGTCTGTCTATGTGTTGGAACTTTATAATGTTGTTTAGCTCCAGCCATATAAACTATAATTCCAACATAATACGGAATTTTCATTATATTTTTAATAGGATTTTTTTGATATTCTTTTTTAAAAATTGGCCAAAATTCTTTAATATTATCCAATAAATGTGGGAGAAATATTGTGTTGGCAAAATCTTCCTTCCACCCTTCTCTTGTAAGATAAACAGATAATTTTTCCATTTGATTCATTTTTCACTTTTTTCTGATGCTTTTCTAAGACGTTCAACTGCCCCAGCAGTAACTATGTCAGTAATAGTTCTCATCACACCACTACGTCTACGAAATATGTCTTCTATATATTTTTTTTCTTTTTTAGAAAAATCCTTTTCATGTTCTATGTAATAGTCAGTTAGGGGGGACATTTTATTTGAAAAGGCCTCTAGTTCTTTCTTATATTTTGGGTCCTCACTTATCCTTGCTATTAAATCTTCTGCTTCAGGAACCATAATAGTACTTCTTAATCCATTGAAAAAAGCTTTTTTATTTTTATATTCTTCCATCTTATCTCCCATCAGAACTCTCCTTCCCTTTTTGGGTTTATATATTATAAATTAGGGATTTATAAATTTATCTAACAAAAACAGTTTCTTTTTCTATTTGTTTATTTAGTTTTTCAACTCCCATTTCAAATACATCTTTAATGTCTGATTTTATTGGCAAATCCTTTCTTTCTGGGAGAGATTTTAGCCATCTTTTGAAATCTTTAATCTCATCTTTAAACAAGCTTTCATTTATAATAAACATTGAATAACCTTCATTAGAAAGGTAGAACTCTGGAGAATATAACCATATCTTATTCGGTCCAAATAGTGGCTCTCCAGGTACCATATCATTGCTTGAAGGAGCGTACTCCACAAAGTCCCTCCTTTTCCAGCTCTGAACTATTCTCTCATTTGAGATTTTATTATAATCATCACCTTCACAAAGACTCTCTAAACTATTTGGTCCTTCAAATAAATTTGTCACATACTCATATGTAGGAATAAATAAGGTTGTTTTATTATTTATATTATCAGTAAAATAAACTTTTGTATCATAGATTTTTCTTTTGGGATCTTTTGTTTTTTTGATATTAGAGATAGTAAATTTAAGTTCCCCTGGCTGGGAGTTTAACTGTTCAACCACTTCTCCTAGATTATTTAATAATCCTTTAAGTTTCTCTTGATTTTCTTTTGAAATAACCTGATAAAGTTTTTTGAATCTTTCTTTGTTAGTTATAAATTTCTGTTTAATTTTAGGCAATTCAATGGTTGATGTTATCCCATAGTACTTCTCAAGCAGATTGTTTGTCCTAATAAATAAATTATAAGCTTTTCTCATCTTATCTCCCATCAGAACTCCTTTCCCCATTTTAGGGCAAAAATATGAAAGATTTTGACTTTATAAGCTTTTCTCCAAGAGTGGGAAATTGCGGGGGAATAACTATGGTATGATAATTTTGTAGGGTGAGAAAAATTTATCTTCCTATTGATTTTTGTCTATATGAAGGGGAGTAATCAACCATTCGATGCACTGGTAAAGATTTTAAAAGAACCTCTACTAGATAACTTTCAAATTCTGCCTGAAGTTCTACATTTTTACAATTTAAATTGTATCTAAATTTTTGAGAATTCTCTAAATCTTCAACTATAAAATCAAGCTTTTTTAATTGTCTAAATAATAATTTAACATCTGAATGCTTTGCACACAATAATCCTGAGAGTTCACGTGGTGTATAACTTTCATTGCGGTACTTATACATATATTTGAGAAGCCTATATGAAAGATAGGTTGTTGGTCTTCCAAAATCATCAATTGGGGGGAGCTCGTCTGTTGCCATTTTATTAATATAAATATAGTTCTATTTACTTTATAAATTTTTCTCCGACTTCTTCCTTAAATATAGTAATTTGCAAAACATAAAGTTTATAATGTTGTTAAAATTTAAGATATATTATGGATTGGAAAGAATTTTTTAAACCAGATTGGAAAAAGGTTTTATTAACAATTATTATATTTATAATATTCTTAATCTTTTTTCCATCATATTTTGGCCAATGTTGTTTTGAGGTTATAGATTGTTTTATACCTCTCTCTTGGGCGTGTTCATTATATTTTTTAATATCACATCCTCTTGCAGCTCTAATTTTTTCATGTTTACTTATTATTCTATTTTACATCTTTTCATGCTTAATCATCTCCATTTATAATAAATATAAAAGTAATAAATAAAACTTCGCCACTATGAATTTGAAAGAATTTTTTAAACCCAATAAGCAAAAAATAATATTGCTGATTATTTTAATTTTTGTTAGTTATATAAGTTTAATTTCTTCTATTGCAATTTCCGCAGCAATACCTCAAAACAGAGCCTATTGCATAGGCCGACAGGCAGAAACACTTTACCCAAGTCTTGCTATCTATTTATTCTCTCCTTTATCTTTATTATTGTTTGGACAAATTTGTAATCGGTTTTTATTAGTACTAATTAATTTACCTTATCTTTACTTAATTTCATGTTTGATAAGTTATATCTTTTCTAAACTTCTAAAACACTGATATCCTTGAAGTAAACTTTTATTTTTCCTAACTTTTCCCCCAAATCCTCAAAATCCCCATAAACAATCCTTTTATCAGCAGCAGCCTCTAAAAAATCAGCTTCTGTGCCTTCTTGATGAATAACTATAATCTTCTTTCCAAGAGCCTTGGCAAAACCAACTTCAAAGTAAGCTCCTCTTGCCTTTTCAGAAGCTTCAACAAGAATAGCATCACATTTTTTTATTGATTGCTCTGCTTTTTTTACTAATTCTTTAACATCCATTTTAATCTTACCCCATTTTTGAGCGTCTCTGAAAAATACGAATGTCTTGCATTTTAGGGATTCTTCTATAATTTTACTTAATTCTTCAAGTTTTTTCCTAAGTTCTTTAGGGTTTTGTTCTTTGAATTTGTATGCTATGTATATGGTTTTCATTTTAGATTCTTCTCCATTTCATAATTAGGAATTCCTAATTTTCCAACTTTTTTCTTAATAAGTTTATAGCCAGATTTTAGATAAAAGGGTCGTGCATATTCTGTAGAATCAAATCTAACTTTTTTAATTCCTTTTTTTCTTGCATAATCTTCAATAAAATCTAATAATTTTTTACCTATTTCCTCCATACGATATCGTGATGTAGATAACTGTTCTGATAGATTTTCAACCTTAATATAAAAATCTCTAATTTGATCTAAATCCATATCTAAACATAAATCGTCGATGCTCTCTGGCTTTGATATAATTTCTAATATTCTATTTTTTTGATTTTCTTCTACTTGCAAATTATTTGTTTCTTTCATTCTCTATTACTTTTGCTCCTGTTTTTAATATATAAATCTTTGTTGTTAAAATATTCACAACAAATAGAAACATTTAAAAAACAATAGATTTTAAGATATTTATGAAAGAACAAGCACTAGAATCACTTGGGTTATCTGATAGAGAAATAAGAATATATCTTAAATTACTTGCTTTAGGTCCTTCTTTAGCTAGTACGGTTTCTAAAGAAACTGAAATAGAAAGAAGTTTAACATATAATATTCTAAACAATCTTATTAGAAAAGGATTTGTTTCTTATTTTATAAAAGAAAACAGGAAATATTTTAGACCTATTCCTCCAGAAGACATTTTAAATTTAATAAAAGAAAAAACTAAGTTACAGGAAGAATTAATTAAGAATTCTTTAAAAGAACTTCAAGGATTACAGTTTAAAGAAAGTCCTGAAAAACCAATAATAGAGGTTTATGAGGGAAAACAAGGAATGAAAACTTTAATCAATAAAATGCTTTCAATTAAACTAAAAGAGATTATTAGTTATGGGGGAACAGGCGAATCAAGAAGAACTTTTCCAGTTTTTATGAAACATTGGCATAAAAGAAGACAGCAGCTAAAAATTATTTTTAAAGTAATTTATAATGATACCAAAGAAACAAGAGAGAGAATAAAAAAGCATAAAGAAGATTTTAAATTAAGTGAAGTAAGGCTGATTAAAGAAGAGTATCTATCAACAGTAAATACAGTTTTATTTGAAGAGTTTGTAGCTTTATTATCTTGGTCCGAACATCCTTTTGGGATTCTAATAAAAGATAAAAAGATTCATAACAGTTATTATGCAAATTTTGAGTATTTATGGAAAATTGCTAAATCCTAACCTTTCTTATACAAAATGATGGTTCATAGACCATATTTTCTTAGAATATCCTCACTTACTCTGCAACCAGTCCTACAACTATCTTTACCTTCCCCTCTAAAATTACAATGAAAATCATAGGGTGCATCTTCACAAAAATCTGGATCTTTTGGAATTTCTTCCCAGGGAATACCTAAATAACACTTTTTTGAATTTGATCTAATAATCATAGGATACAATTGCCATTTTTCCATATCACTTACTGAAGTATGAAGTGCAAATTGTATACTTCTTTCTGTAAGAAAACCTTTAGCATACTTTCTAGCATTTTTATTAAATTCTACACTTCCGGTTTGTTCATTATATTTTAAACAATCAATGTATCTTTCTAAAGCATTTTCTAAAGTTTTAATATCACGAAATCTGATAGGATCTTGGGACACGCATTTTTTAGCTAATTCCCCAAATTCAATTTTCCCATCATTTAAAAGAACTTGTTGTATTGGTAAGAATGTTAATGTCCAAGTAACCATGCCTATCAATATCTTTTTTATTTATAAAGATTGTCGAGATGGGAGTGATGGATTATTTTAAAAAATTCAAACAATATAAGTAGTTTATGACGTATCGTATGATTCCTTATTTTATAGTTTGTTTAACTACTCAAGGCTCCCTGATAATGAGCTGGTTTGTCTTCTCTACGGGTATTCCAAATCTCTGGCCAAACCCTATAAAAATTCTTTTTATTTGTTATTGCTATTACATCAGAAATAAGACTTCCAGAAGAGTCGTATCTTAATTGTTTCATTCCATCTACACTTTCTAAATCATTTGATTTAGGTGCATAAACAACAAATTTTTTAGGAGTTTCACAAATAATTAAAACAGCATCTTCGCTTAATTCTTCTATGCTTTTATGCATACGTATTGTGTCTGCATCTGTAATGTTTTGATTTTTTTTCATCTTAATATATCAGAACTCTCCCCCCATTGGGCAAAAATATGAGAGATTTTGACTTTTTAAGCTTTTCCCCAAGTGTGGAAAATTGCGAAGAAATAAATCTGCCACCAACAATATAAGTGGTTTAAATGAAAGCAAATAGCATTATTTATTATCTTTTTCTCACATAAGGTTGCATACTCCAAATCCAGTTTCGTGTGGAAGTGCTCCCTTGTTCTTCTATAGAATAACTGGAAGGCCCTTCAGTTCTTAAATCAGTATTTACTCTATTTTCTAATTTTATGGTCTCCACACTAAGGATTATCTTTTTTTGATTATCAAAGAGAATTTTAGGACTTATTTTTTGATTTTTTAAATGATTTCTTAATCTAAAGGTAATAGAACCCTCTGGTGTAGGATATTCCCCTTTAATTTTAGTAATATAAATTCCAACTTTCTCAAGAGATTTCATGAGGGAATCATATTGAGGTGTTCTGTATGCTAAACTCTCATTTACTTTTGGACTATGTCTATCTAAACACCTGTCAACTATGAAAATATGATCACTAGAATATGTGCAAATCAAACTTTCAACATTCATTTTTTCAGGAGAATTATTCGTTGGAAAAAGTAAAGCTCTACCTAAAGGATTATATCCAATATTATCAAATAGCTCAAAAGGAGCATTATGGATTAAGGGAATCCATCTCCATTTAAATGGAGACATGCCAGCTTCTCTAATAAGTTTTCCAAATTTTTTTGTATCAATATTTTTTAAATTCTTATTTGGTTTCATTTTCAACATCTATCAGAACTCTCCTTCCCTTTAGGTTTTTATCCAATAATTTCTTTTAATAGACTACTTGCTCCTGATGGGAGCTCTTTTAATATGGCTTGTTTTACCTCTGGTTGAAGTTCTTTTAATTTTTTAGATACATCTGAGTCAACAATTGTCATTTCCAGATTATCTCTAAAAACATGTGTTCCAGCAATATCTTCACTAAATTTTACCCTTAATTCCTCAGACCTATAACTCTCAGGTTTTCTTTTAAAATATAGATATTCAACTTGAAGAATAAAACCGCTTCTGTCTTCAGTATCAGGAACCGATATGTTGTAATTTTCAGTAACGTGTTTATCTACCTTAACATTAATTTGTTCTTTCGCGCAAGTTTTATTTTCCATCTTCATTCACTCCTCTCAAATCTTCCTACTTCGCGCAAGCTTATTCCTCTTATTCCCATCTTTCCACAGCCCCCAATATTTTCAGGTTTTTCGGGTCGAGCTAATTCTTCTAATTTAGAAGTTATGAATTTTATATTGCTTTTTGCAAATGCCAAATAAGACTCTACGTCTTCAATTTGATTGTAATGCTTAAACTTTGAAGAGTCTACACTCCTCCCCCCATCTAAATGCCATTCTATTTTTGTGTCCGTTATAAAACAAGCATTTCCAACATTATCTAAATAAAATCCTTCTCTTAAAGGCTTTTTATCAGCATCTATATATAGTTTTTCTTTTCCCATCTTATTCTCCATCAGAACTCTCTCCCCATCAGGTTAATTTTATTATGAATTTGGGGTTTTTAAGGGTTTTGATTTATAATTTTTCTAACTTCCACTTAGTCTTTTTTTCAATATCAGGTACAACTCTATCCTCGATCCTATTAGATATCCCACAAATTTTTAAGGATTGTTTATTTTTAAGTATTTTAACCATAACTGCAGTATTCATTATATCATAAATATCTATCCTTCTTCCATCATTAAATATAAGTGCATCAACCATATCGTCTGGATATGCATTTAACATTGCTTCACTAAAATTTGAATTAGCGTTTTGATCTTCTAAGTGTGGTTTATATGTTTCGTATGCCATTTTAATATTTATCAGAACTCTCTCCCCATTGGGTAGTTTTATTATGAAGTTGGGGTTTTTAAGGGTTTTGATTGAGGAATTAGTAAATGTTATTGGTAATATTAAATTAGAAAAACCTAATAAGTGGTTAGCACTTATTAACTTAAATTAAAATTATTTCTTTTTTTTACTAAGGGAAATTAAATTTTTTCTTTCAGTTTGTGTTAAATCATTTTCAGTTATCTTTATTAATTCTTCTAAATCATCTTCTCCCAAGGTTTCAACTATATTCTTTTTTGTTAAATCATAGGCTCTAATATTAAGATTTTGAGCGCAAGACATTCCTAGATGGTGGATTGGTTTTACATCTATTACTTTATAAGCATATTCTGTATCTTTATGTCTATATAAATTTCTTTTTAATTCCAGTGATATATCATTTAGTGCTGTTTTAAATGTCATTTTTCATTATTTATCAGAACTCTTTCCCCATTGGGTTTATTTTATTATGAAATGAGGGTTTTTAAGGTTTTCCCAATCCATGCATTGTTGCATTAAAGGGTGTTTTTTTAGGGTTTTTAGTGGTGTATTTAACTTGTCTGGACTTGAAAGTAGGTATCAAGTTGAGGGGGTTATTAATTAAATAATTTTTCCTTTGCTTTTCTTTATTATTCTCCTACCATGTCTACAAGACTTACATATGATATTTCCATTAGAAATAAATTTACTACAGATAATACATCTATTGACTATTTTAATTCTTGGTGTAGTAATTCTAAATTTTCTTGCCATTTACTCCTCAAAAATTTTATTCTTGTTTCTTAAAAATTCTAAATGCCTTTTAATTATTTGTGGACTTCGTTGTATATGATAATATTCTTTTAATATCTTTCTTATTTCTCTAATACTCATACTACGATTTTCCTCTTCCAAAATATTTATAATTTTTTCTTCAATTTCTTTATTAATTATCTTTTTTCTTGCCATCTTTTATTAAAAATCCTTGAAAGGATGTTTCCTCACCTTCTTGGATTATCCCCCATGTGAATATATCTTTTTTAGGATTAATTTGAAATCTGTTAACTATTTCAGAAGGAATTCTAACACTAAGTTGTTTTCCATCGTCTATAATTGTTGATTCTATTTTAATTAAGATTTCTTTTCTGGTTTTTTCCATTTTTCAAAAGTATCTAAATTATCTTGACAAAAAGCTATTAGAACCTTAAGAACATTATCAAACCCCCACTCCCCAGAGGGTAATGCTTTCATAGATTCTAATGTCTTTTTGCTCACACATTGAGTTGTTGTTTCATCATTACTCGCCATATATAATTATATATTTCTTGCTTTATAAATTTTTACATTTCCTATATATTATATATTTTATATTAATTATATATAGTTTATAAACTTTACTATTCAGGACGAAGGAATGCAAACATTTATAAGGGTTAAATACATTATATTTTAGAGGACGATGTAATGAATTATATTCATAACATCTTACTCGCCATGAGGTGGTGTCGGGGAGGATATAAGGAAAAAAATGCGGTATCACCTCAATCATAATCAAGAATAAATATAAAACTGCCCCGAAGGGCAGGTTATCCACGCAAATGAATAACAAGAATAATAAACAAAACAAGTATAAAAAGATTTGTTGCCCAAAATGTAATAATCAAAATTATAAAAAAGATGGATTTAGAGGAACTCAAAACAGGGGCAAAATTCAAAGATACAAATGTAAAAAATGTTCTTATAGATTTGTTAAAGATGATGGATTTTTTAGAATGAGAAATCATCCAAAGAAGATTACTCTTTGCCTTGACTTATTTTATAAAGGAATATCAACAAGAGAAATCCAAACTCACTTACAAGCATTTTATCCTCATAATGCTCACAATTCTAATATTTATAGATGGATTATAAAATATTCAAAAATGATTTCTAAATATACTGATAAGTTAAAACTCAAAGTTGGAAGAGAAATACAAATGGACGAGATGGAATACAAAACCAAAGGAAAGAAAAGCTGGTTTATTGATAGCATAGATACTAAAACTAAATTTATAGTTAGTTCTGAATTTGTTAAAAAGAGAGAACAAGAAGAACTAAAAAAAGTTTTAACAAATATAAAAACAAAAACTAAAAAGCAAGTTGAGATAATCACAACTGATGGTTTAACTGCTTATAGAAATTTAGTCAAGAAAACTTATGGATATAGCAACAAATTGGGAAAATATAAAATAATCCATAATGTAGTTAATGCTTCTCAAGGCGAGGGGTTTAATCACCCTATCGAAAGATTACATAATTCAATAAGACACCGAACAAAAACATTTAGAGGTTTTGGAAGTTTAGAAAGTGCTAATTCAATTATGAAAGGCTATGTAATATTCTACAACTTCATAAGAAAACATCAAGCAATAAAGAAATGTCCTTATGAAATTGCTACTGATATTAAATTGGAAAAACCTAATAAGTGGTTAGAACTAATCAGATTGAGTAGTTAATGCTTTTTTCTTTTACTTCTTGCATTTAAGTAAGGGGTAACAATAGGAGTCAGACCAAGCGCTGTAAGAAACATTCCAGTTGCTGCAATTCCACCATCCATTGCTTGATAATCTTGATATTTTTCTCTACCTTTAAATACATCTGCAATCATATTAGGGTCATAAGAATCCCATTCTTGAAGTAAATTTCTATAATGTTCTATGAGTTTAGTCCCATTAGGGTCAGAAACCTCGTTTAAAATTTTTATAGCTGGAAGACCTTCTAATTTTGAAAGTTCATCTTGAATTTCATAAACTCTTGTAGGAAGACTTTGTTTAAGTTGGTTTGCTTTCCTTATATGATAATTTGATAATTTTAGACTCCCAGTTAGTGCTAATATTCCTGTTAAGATTAATGTTAAACTTGTTCTTGTTTTCATATTATTACTAAAAATATAGCCTTTTTAAATCTTTCTACTTGTTACTACTATTTAATTATAATAAATATTAAAACTATTTAATTTAACACCCTTTAATGCAACAATGCACCCAATCCACGAGGCTTTGTACAATCTTGCACAACTAAAATTTAATCAGAGCTCTTTTTATTTTAGGTTTTATCTCAATAGTTTATGTTCCCAACTAATGTCTTTGTTGTATCTTTCACAACTAAATCCCTATCTGCCCGATATACTTCTCCCTTAGGATTCATAAAAATTGATTGATTTGATTGAAGTACACAAGGAGCATCAAGCGCTTTCACTCTATTATGTCTTATTTCCTCGTCTATTTCTTCTTGAGTTATAATTTTCCATCCTTTTTTTCCTCTTATATATTTAGGAGGTCCTTGACTTTCTACTTTAGAAAAATAAGGCACACCCTGCCAATAATCTTTTATTGGTTTTATGGTTGTGAATATATGTGTTACAGTTATTGTAGCTAAGTTAGATTTTCTTGATTTTTTTTCCATCTTAATCATCCATCAGAACTCTTTCCCCACTGGGTAGTTTTATTATGAATTTGGGGTTTTTAAGGGTTTTGATTTATGCTAGACTGGGCACTTAATTAAACTCTAAGTATACTTAATAAACTACTTTTAGACCTTCTTCTTTCTTTTCTAAGTTCTTTTTTAAACTTTTTAATCTTAGGTTTATATCTTTTTTTATCTGATTCATATATTGAAACAGCTTTATCAAATAATTCTTTAACATTATCTCCTTCTTCTTTAGGAAGATCTTCTAGAGCTACAGTAGCCATAATTGCCACTTCCCTGAAATACCAATCTACTTCTTCAAGTTTCTCACGTTTTCTTAATTTCTGGTGTGGTGATAATTTCCCTTCAAAAGATTTTCCATTATATGGATACTCTCCTTCATACTTAACAGTAACAGAATAATCTGTTTGATTTATCCATCTTCCAGGCATTATTGCTGTAAATTTTCCTTCCATTTTAAATTATTTTCAATCAGAACTCTCTTTCCGTTTTTTGGGTGATTGAGTTAATTGTACTAAACCTTCTTCTAAAAACTCGGCGTCTTCATTTAATTCAGTTGCTTTTTGCCTTAAATTTTTAGCTTCTTCTTGAAG
>JAUUWR010000099.1 GCA_030588935.1 bacterium
ATTTCTTAACTTCTTCTTTAAGCTCATTAAGCATCTCATCTCTCTCACTTTCCCTACCAAAACCATAATAAAAAATCCTCCCACCCTTTTTACAAACAGAAAGTCCTTGTTCTAAAAAACTATCTTTTAAATTTGGACGAGGCATTATCACAACATCAAATTTACCTAACCCAAAAACCTTCCTCTTAACATCTCCCTGAATCACTTCAATCTTATCAACCATCTTGTTAAGTTTCAAGTTCTCTTTAAAAAACCTACAGCACTCCCTACCTATTTCAACACCAACAATCTTAACAGGTTTTTTCATTTTGTAAATAACAATAGGATAAACACCAACTCCTGCAAACATAACTAAAACTTTATCTTTTTTCTTAACCTTAGAAGCAATCTCTTTCCTCTCATTACTCAATCTACCAGAAAAATAACAAGTCCCTACATTAAATTTAAACACACACTCATTCTCACGATGCTTAGCAATTAAATTCCTCTCACCCAAAACATGTCTCGCATTAATAGTCCGAAGCCGACCTTTAACATTCCCAACTTTCTCTAAAACAGTTTTAATAGAAGGCCTCTCAAGCAATTCCTTAGCTTGCTTCAACTTCTCGCTTCTAGTTTTCTTTCTGCCATTAACCTCTCCTTTAATCAGGGCTATATTTCCTAAAATATCGTATGATGCCATTTTATTTTTTTAATCTTACTTATTTTATTTTTCTGGAATCTCTATAAATTATTAATCTATTCAGATGAACAGCTTAAGCTTCTACTTCGACCCATAAATATTTTATACATTATAAGTTATAAAATAGGTGAGAGAAGCGAGTCTATATCTATCATCTATATAAAAACAAGAATGTTTATAAATAATACTAAATTAAATATCTCATGAAAAGAGGTCTCGCAATAACCCTACTAAGTTTAATATTAATAATCCCCCTAGTCTCAGCTGCCAGCGATTTCCCATTAAATCTTTTAGATAATGAATGGTCAAAACTTGCAATCGTTTTCATAGTATTATTTGCTTCAATATACTATTTCCTAAACAACAGAATGGACAACGCCCCTGTATCTGGAATAATAGCAGTAGGACTTTCTCTTTTAATAACAATCCCCATAATGAAAAGAGAACTCTTAGACCCTCTTTTAGACCCAGGAATTGTCGACTGGGTTATTCTTATTGCTTCAATACTTGGAGTAATTTTCATATTTTACAGGTTTGTTCTAGCAAAAAAACCAGGGGAAATAATAAGTTTAGGCAGATACGCATTCAGATTTTTTATATTTTTAATTTTACTGTTAGTCCTTATATATCTTATTGGAGAATTCCTCCCCGAAGATATAATGTATGGTCCAATAGGAGATGCTATTGATTGGATTAGAGGACTAAGTTTTACTGCGATTGCAATTGCTATTGCAGGATTTATAGCTTTTTGGTTAATTTCAAGATGGTTAAGAAATAGAGCATATTACAGAGAAGGTCGTGAAAAAAAATCAGGAGAATTAAGAGCTGAAAGAGGGAGAAGGAGCTGGTTTAGAAGAAGCCCTCAGCAAGCAACAGGATTTAGATATAACGCAGGCATGAGACGAGGAGGTATTGGACCAAAAAGTGGAAGATTTGTTAGCAGAAAGTCAACTGAAAGATATGCACAAAGATATGGAAGAAGGGCAGCAAGAAAAAGATTTTAAAGATTATTTTAGATATTAAAATGAAAAAAACACTTACAATAATCATCTTAACAACAATCCTAGTCCTGCCGCTAATCTCAGCCCAATGGGGAGGTGGCTATTACAGTTCTCCAATAGAATATCTCGAAAACGAATGGGTTATGTTTGGAATATTATTTATACTTTTCTTTGCAGTAATTTTTTACACATTAAATAAAGCATTTAAAGACAATGTAGTCGCAGGAATAATCGCCTTAGGACTATCTCTTTTAATAAGCTTGGCAATTGCCCAAAGAGGATTAATAGCAAGTTATGGTTTAGGAGACAGCCTCAGTTCATGGATATTATTGGCTGCAGCACTCATAGGAATTGGTTTTTTAATAAGGTTTGCTGCTGAAAGTTTTGGATGGGTTGGAACAGTAACCACTCTAATAATTTTATGGCTGTTAATTCGTTTTATAGAACCTTCTCAAATTCTTCCAGATATGTTATTAAATTCAAGATTTTATAATTTTTATGACTCTTTTTTAAGAAGTGGTTGGGGATTAGTAATATTAGGTATAATAGGATTCATCCTCAGCAGAGGAACAAAGAAAACAGTAAAGGAGATTAGTGAAATAGTTGATAGAGCAAGAGTAAATTTTAGAAGATAAACAAAAAATGCCAATAAAAGAAAAAATGCTCGGAATGATTCTAATAATAATCGGAGCTCTGCCTTTTTTATTAAAAATCGAATCTATTGGAAATTTTTTCTCAAAATATAAATTTCTCTCTTATTTAATCCCAGGAGAAATAATTTATCAAGTAATTTTAATTCTTATTGGAGCTTTATTAATCTGGGGGGTTCGGCCAAGATTTGAAACAAGATATTAATCTAAAACAACGTCTTTTGCGCCTTCGCCTTCTTCATCTCATCCAACTTCTCTAACTGCTTATCAACCCGCGCCTCAGAAAACTCATATTTCAGCAAAACCTCCTTAATCCTTTTAGGATCTATTTTAGGAAACCCAATCTTCACCTTTCTATCAACCTTAGGATTTTCAATCTCTTCATAAATTTCTTTCCAATCAAATCCTAATTCAAGTTTTTCATCATCTTCAATTGCCTTGAATATTTTTTCTTTAGTTTTATGTTCTTTAACAAGTTTCAAAGATTTTTTAGGTCCTAATCCATGA
Source organism: bacterium (assembly GCA_030588935.1). GTDB lineage: Archaea > Nanobdellota > Nanobdellia > Pacearchaeales > GW2011-AR1 > ARS1285. Next base: position 2,841 of record JAUUWR010000099.1, read on the forward strand.
ACCCCTCCAGGATTATAATCTGTCCCGCATAAAATACCAAGACAAATTAACTGCTCTTGATTAATCCCCAATTCTTTTAAAACATTTTTCAATTCAATTACCTGAGGAAAAACTTCTGTATATCCAGAAACTGTCCGCCTTCGCCGAGACATACTTAAATTCTGAATTAATTTAGGAGCTTTAAACATCAAGCAGTCATAATCCTGAGATGCAACAGCATAAATTCCCTTGTTATCCTTAACCATAAAACTTGCCTGAGCTTCTCCTTCTCCAGGAGCTTGAACAACCGCAATTCCCATTGCCGTCAAAAGTTCCTTGCTTTCTTTAATTTTCTGCTCATCTAAATAAGCCTCTCTCTTGGCATATTTTCCCATTGCCTCAATATCTTCTTCAGCTTTTGCTTTTTCATATTTTTCCCGAGCCAAATCTTTAGCAGCAAGTCTTTTTT
>JAUUWR010000027.1 GCA_030588935.1 bacterium
TTTTCTGTTCCTGGCATTTGTCCTCCTAATTCAACAGGAATGTCTGCGAATCCTCCGCCCCAGATTGAATTATTGACGTCAGGATTTATTGGTCCTTGTCCAATAAAATAACCCGCATAACCTCCAACCTGATTCCAATAAGGGCTTTCTGCAGGGACAGTTGAATACAAAGGAGATGATGCTCCTCGCAACTGATAAGGAAAGGGGGTTGTCTGGAAATGCTGGAACCAGTTTCCTCCTTCAAAAATTTTCTTGCCTTTGAATTTGGCTTTTTCAAGTTCTTTCATAACTTCTGTCATAGGGACAGTTCCCATTCCAGGAGGCAAGTCAGTATGAGTTGAGCCAAAATTATCATTAAGATGAAGGTGTTTTACAAAAGGAGCAATTTCTTTTGTTATTTGCTCTGGACCAAATCCCTGCTTTCTTATCATGTTTATATGGGAAGTGTCCCAGGTTGCCCCGATTAATTTTTCTGCTGCTCTTTTTGCTTCTGATTCTGATTTGCCTTGTTTTTTAAGTTTTTCAACAAATTTTTCCCTTGTTTTTACAACCAAGTCTTTCAAATCTTTTCCAGATGAAACAGCCATACCATAAGGAGGATTTTCAATGCTTATTATCGGGGACGTGTCTCCGAATTCTTTGTAAGAACTTATTGCAACATTGCTCAGGGTTTCACTTGCTTTGTCTTTGATGAAAGCTTCGACTGGTTTGAATTGTTCAGGTGGGTCTATTCGCATAAATCCTCCACCTTTTGTTTCGTGCACATTTCCTAAAGCTCTTAATTGATTTAGTGAATTATCTAATAATTGGGATTTTCTTAAAATTATTTCTTTTTCACTTATCTCTCTCTTTTTTATTTTAGATCTCACATCATCATCATAATCTTTCCAGCTTTGAGATATGTTTTTTAAAATCTCTTTTGTTGCTGCTTTACTTTGTGCATCTCCTCCTGGAAATTTTATTGCTCTTTCAAATAAAGGCCTAAATGACTGCTCAACATTTTCTAAAAAAAGAGAGCCTTTATGCAATTGTTGTGCTTCTGATTTTTCTACAAATTCTTGCTCTTCTTTTGTTAAATCTTCTCCTTTTTTTAGTTTTTCCATAAAAGGAGCAAAATTAGGTCCTGCATTTTGTAAAATATCATCTGCATTTTTTTTATAAAAAGCAAGATTGGTTATAGCTTCTGTCCATTTTGTAGCATTGGCACTTTCTAATCTTTTTTGAGGAGTCCATATTTCTCCTTCTGGAATTCTTTGTCCAAATACTTTTTCTCTTTCTAAAGGTATGAACTCTCCTGTTTGCTGGTCAACTGCAATCATTCTTCTTTCAATTAATTTTTTGATTTCTTCTTGAGTTGGTTCTCTTTTTTCATGAGTTCTAATTTGTTTTTTAAATTCTTCTATAAGTTTTTTAGATGGCGGGGAAATTTCTGAGCCAGGAGCTGCAGATGCATGTATTGTAACAGGAATATTTCCTTTAGGATTAAGTTCATGGCTTTTTTTGACAAAAGATTCAAATTGTCTTTCTGCAACTTCTCTGTTTTCCTTGCTCCAGCCCTGTTGTGTAAATCCAGAAGGGTCTACTGTTGCTGGTGCATGCATTGTAGACTCTGCACCAACCATTTTATTTAATCTTGCAATTTCTTTCAAATGCCCTTTAGGCACCATCTCAAAAACCTCTGGTTGTATAAGAGAAATTTCTGTTACTTTCATACCTTGATTTAATAAATTATTAACTTCTTTTAATTGATTAGCAGTCTGGATACTGGTTGTTGCTCCTAATTCTCCTGTAGGAATTCTATATCCCATAAAACCATAGTTAGGGTCGAGAAGATAAGTTGCCCCGGGGTAGATTGATTCGTAGTTTGCCATTTTATGTTTAGCTTATTTTATTTTTTGGTATTTTATGAAATGTTAAGGTGGGAAGATGAGAAGACTAAGCTTCTACCTCGAACCCTAAATGTTTTTGAGATTATTGATATTTTCAAATAGTTTTACCTCTTTTTTCTTTTCTAACTTAGTTTTTCTTTGATTAAACTTGTCTTTTCTCTAACCCAAGAAAACTTTTATGGTTTTCTGGGCCCTGAAAATCTCTTTGATTTTCGTGGGAAAGGAAAGTTTATTTGATTTATATAATTATTGTTAGAACAATCTTTTCCTTTTTCTTTGAAAAGGCAGTTTATCTTCTTCTTTAAATCTTGCTGTTTCTCTAATATATCTTTCTTGCTGTTCTGGTCCTCTTTCTACATTGGCTTGCTGCCACCTTTGAAAATCAATTCTTCTGTCCTGCATTCCACCAATCTCTCTTAAGTCTGCTTCTCTCCTGATTAAAGCTCCTCCTGCCATTTCAGGGTCTGCTGGTCTTTGTGCTTCTTGTATGATTTCATAATTTTCTCCGTAGGCTGATGCATATTGCGGAGCATTAATAGCTTCATAAGCTGTTGCTTCTTCCTGATTTTCCTGAACTTGTCCTGGAACATCCTGCAAATCCTGTTCTAAATTTTCTACAGCTTCAATTGGCTCTTGTTTTAAAAAAGGGTCTACTTGTTCAGCGTCTATTCTTTTAATAAAACTAGTTGGAGTTTCCTGAATAATATTTTCTAATTCTTCTTCAGGTTCCTCTGGCTCTTCTGTTTCTTCTTCAGATTCTTCTGGTATTTTCCATTCTAATTCTTCTTCAGCCATATTTAATCTAAGAAATCTGCTTATTTAATTATTTTGGTTTGCCAAACCCAAAAACCTCTTCTGCTTTGGTTCGAGGGGGTTCTGTTTCAGCATCTTCCATGTAAGGCAATGAAGCCATGCCATGAGCTTTTTTATAAATATCAAAAATAGTATAGCATAAATTAACAGCGTTGGCTTCTGCTAATCTTCTTATATATAATTCAGGGTATTTATCTTTTGAAACTCCTTTTTCTTTTAATTTTTGAATATTTTCTTTTCCTTTATCTTGTTTTTCTTTTTTAGATTTTTTCATGAAACTAAAAAGTGCTGAAAAAGGATTTACATCTTCTTGTTTTGCTGTTTCTTCTTTTTCATCACCTAAAAATTCGTCTAAATCGACTTTTAATTGCTGCAGGGAGTCGTCTGTTATTCCTTCAACAAGTTTTAAAGAATCCTCTAAATCAGATTCTCCTAATTTTTCTTTTAATAATTTTAATTCATCCTCATTTAATGAATATGCTTTAAAGGTTACTTCTGCTCTTCCGCCAAAAACATAATGCTGTCCTGTTTTGCTTGGGATTCCTCTAAAATTAAAATCAACAAAAACAACTGAATTGTATTCCCTGAGTTTTTTTATTTTTTTGAAATCTTCTGGCAAATTTTTATCTACTATTGCCTGCGAGATATCAACTGGATTTTTTCCCATTAAAGTTAATTCTAAAAGAACAGTATTAAACACATTTACTAATTCAGGGCCGGCTTCTAATCCTGTTTTTTGAGTTAATTTCTGCGCTGCCTTAAGATAAGGCTTTGCCCACCTTGCATATAATTTTAATGAATTAACCTGGCTTTTTAAATAAGTTTTCTCAAGTTCAAATCTTTTTCTTAATTCCTGCTCGCTTCTTTTTTTCCATTCAAAAAATTCCTGAACCCGTGGTTTTAAAATCCTTTTAACTCTTTCATTTAAATCAAGGTCATCAACTGCTTTTATAGAATTAACCATCATAAAGGAATCTCTTAAAGTTACAAATTGCAGGTTTCCTGAAGAAAGGGCGTTTATGCTGCCCTGCCCTCTTTGAATATCTACTTTGTCCATCCATATTTGTTTTAAAGCAAGCAGGCCTGCTTCTGCTTTTGTTTTTTCCTTGGATTTTGCAGTATCATAATGGCTTAATCTTATTTTCCATTCTTTTAAATCATAGATGACACTGATGATTCCTTTTAAAAGATTATTAACACTTCCAAGAGTTCTTGATGCTTCCTGCTGCATTTGAGAAACCTTTCCCTGCAACTCTGAAAAATGTCCGCTTCCAGGAGAAGAAGCAAAATTATCTACGATTTTTTCAACTTTTCCTCCAAATAGGTTATTCATAAAATCCAAAATCCAAAAATAAATTGGCTCTAGTGTTGATGTTGATGAATTATAAACTAATTGATGCTGGGCTGCTGGTTCTTTTTTCTTTTTATAATATGCACTAATTTCCTGAATTGCGTCGTCTATTTCTGACATTTTACTTTTTTTGATTGTTTTATTTATATCTTTATGAATAGTTAAGCTTTGTTGATGAGGAGATTAATATCTTATAAGACACTAGTATTAATAAGATTATCCTATTTTTAAATTGTTGTTATCTCTTTTTTATAAAATCTGCCATGCTTTTCCTGTTAAACTTTATAATTTGTTCAGTATCTGAATTAATTATAATATTAAGAATAACAAATCCGTCTAACATGCAGGTTAAATTCCAGACTTGCTTTCCTTGATGAATTTGCAAAACAGCGATTATTTTTTGGAATTTTGATTGAATATTATGTTCAAGAGCTTGTTTTTCTGCAATTGATGGAATCTCATCTAAGTCGATTTTGATGTTAGGAGAGATTTTCTGAAGTTCAGGAAAATTTGAGTCTTTAATTAGTTTATCTTGTTTCATAATAACTTCATTATTTTTGTCTAAAGAAAATGTGAAGATTTTGCTGTTTATTTTATAATCAAGACTTTTTTGATTAATATTGTTTAAAAGGTCTAGTATGAAAAAGCCTGCAACAAGTTCTGCTTTTGGGTTTTCTTCTATGAATTTTTTGAAGACTGCTGATGAGGTGATTGTTTCTAAAGTTTTTTGGAAGGGCATTTTTATAATCTGAGACTAGTAAGTCTTATGGGAACTTAAGCATCTTCTTATTTTATTTATACTTGTTTAGAATTAAAGATATATAAGAATTGTTATTTTCAAATTTAACCATAAGTTTTTTAAATAGGCTTTGAATCCTTAATAACATGAGTTTAGAAGTTGACATGGAAGAAACCTGGAATGCTTTGAAAGAGCAATATAGATTATTTCCGTACAGATGCTGCAAGCCTGCTGTGCGTGAAATGTACTTGAAAGGCTATGAGATAGTCGCAGGAGTTGTGCGGGTAGATAATTATTGTAACATGGAAGAACCATACGAACTTCAGCATTATTGGAACAGTGATCCAACAATTGGGCAAAATTTTGACATCACAGCCTCACAATTTAATATCCATCTATCTGTTAGTAAACAATTACCAAAATTTGCAATATGGTCTGGAAATAACACCTTGGTTTATGTGGAAAAGCAAAGGGGCTTACAGCCAGACCAAGTTATATAAGTGGTCTTAATTTTAAATTTATAATCTCTCTTCAACTTCCTTCTTTATTTGTTTAATGAATTTATCTTTTTTAATTTGAGTTACTTTCCCTTTATTTCTAACAGCCAAACTCCCTGATTTTTCTTCTCTGTCTCCGATTGTGATGATGTAGGGAATTTTTTCTATTTCTGCCTGCTTGATTTTTCCTTGAAGAGGTTCTGTTTTTAAGTCAATGTCAACTCTAAATCCTTGTTGTTTTAGTTCTCCTGCTAATTTTTTAACAGCTTTATTATTTCTGTCTGTGAAATTGATGATACGAGCTTGGATTGGTGAGAGCCATAAGGGAAAATGTCCTTTGGTGTGCTCAATTAAAATTCCAATAAACCTCTCTAAACTTCCATAAATAGCTCTATGAATCATAATTGGTCTTTTTGATTTATTTTTTTCATCTTTATATGTAAGATTAAATCTTTCTGGCATTGAAAAATCTAGTTGGGTTGTTCCGCACTGCCATGTTCTGTTTAAACTATCTTTAATATGAAAATCAACTTTAGGTCCATAGAAAACCCCTTCTCCTTTGTGGATTTTAAATTTTATTTTTTTCTTTTTTAAAATTTTTGCTAATAGAGATTCTGCCTTGTCCCATATTTTATCACTTCCTATCCTTTTTTTTGGCCTTGTAGAAAGTTCTACATCATATTTAAAATTGAAAATTTTGTAAATCTTATCTGTTAATTCTATCACGTTGATTAATTCTTTTTCTAATTGTTTCTCAGTGCAATAAATATGAGCATCATCTTGTGTAAACTGAATTACTCTGAATAACCCCCCTAAGACTCCTGAAAGTTCTTGTCTGTGAACAATCCCTAATTCGGCAATTCTTAATGGAAAGTCTTTATAAGATTTTGGAGTTTTCTTATAAACTAATATTCCTCCTGGGCAACTCATTGGTTTTACTGCAAATTCTCTTCCTTCATATTCTGTTAAAAATATGTTTTCTTTGTATTTTTCCCAATGCCCTGAGATTTGCCATAATTTTTTGTCTAATATTTCCGGAGTCTTAATTTCTTTATAATCTGCTTTTTTTAATTCTCCTCTTATAAGCTCAACTAATTTATTATAAATAATTAAACCATTATTATGCCAAAAAACCATTCCAGGAGCTGTTTCTGAAAAAGAAAATAAATCCATTTGCCTCCCGATAATCCTATGATCATTTTCTTTTAATTTTCTTGAATCTAATTTTGTTTTTGAGATTTGTCTAAGTAGTTTTTTGTAGTTATAGTCTTCTTTCCCTAACTCTGCATTGCTTTTTAATCTTTTTTTTGGGTTTTTCATGGATAGGTTAGAAAAAGATTGTTTAAAAAATCTTCGTTAATTGACACAGTGTATAAATAGAAAAAACTTTTTGATTTTAAAAATGACATATGTCATTCATATTTCTTGTCAAATGTCACTAAGAGAAGATAATCTGAAAATTACATGTTTTAAAATGGGATTTGAAAAAACTATAAAATATGCATTTGGAATTAGTTTAATAGCTGGGCTTGGATATGCTACTGGGGTAGGAGTAATTGCTTTATCTGATAAAAATCCCAAAGAAATATCAGAGAAGAAAATTGTAAGTATAAAAGATGAAAGTTCATATAAAATGGCGCAAGCAATTTATGGAGAAGCTGCAAATCAGCCTGAAAAAACAAGAGAATTAGTTGGAAGAGTTATATTAAATAGAGTTGGCAAAAAAGGATATGCTTCTAATATTGAGGAAGTGATAACTGGAGGAAATAATTTTAGCTGTGTTACATGCAAAAAAAATAAAAACTGGAGACAGGCAACCGGAGAATTAGAAATGAATAATTATGAAAAAATGATTTTTAAAAGATGTCTGCAAGATGCAAAAGATGTTTTAAATGGAAAAAAGATAGGAGTTTTAAGAGAAAACGAACTTGTTGCTTATCATGATGTTTCTATTGAAAAACCAAAAGATAGATACTGGGATTCTTTAGAAAAAGTTTTTAAACAAGGAAGATTGGTTTTTTATGCGCCGAAGAACTAATTATTCCTAAAAACAAACTTATCAACCTGCTTTTTCGCAAGCTGTCTTCTTTTTTGATGTTGCCTTAAAAAGCTATTAATTTTTTCTATTAATATTTGTTTTAGTTCACTTGTTAGCAGATTTCCAGATTTATAATTATCATATATCTGCCTTAGTTTATTATCATCTGGCTCAAAAAACATCTTTAGATATTGGAAACTAACATCTATGTTTGGGTTTCCGCCTTTTTTTCTGTGTTCTGCTGTAGTGGGTTGTCCGCCTGAAAAAGCGTATTTTTTGATTTTATGTTCGACTTCTTTTTCTGTATCAGTCATAGCTATAAAAGATGTTTCATCACTAGAAGACATTTTTCCCCCACCTTTTAGTCCAGGAAGAAATTTATGATAGGTAGAAGCAATTGGAATAAATTTATATTCTTTGTGACGATTAGCCATTCCTCTTGCTATTCTTATATGAGGGTCCTGGTCAATTCCTACTGGAATAAATGTTGGATAAGAGCCTTCAAATTCTGGTAATTGGGGGTGGTACATATCTGCTGCTTGGAGGAGAGATGCATTGATTTTTCCAGGAGAGAGGCTTCCGTATACTGCTTTAAATTCATTAAAAGTTGCATATCTTGAAAACTGTGAAGCTAATGAATAAAAAGCATTTGATTTTTTAAAATCAGAAGACCTGGAACTTTGGAAATAAAAATCTAAATTTTTTGGTTTTAATCCTAGGGCAATGTAATTTAACAAATACTGGTCTATTGCAGTTTTTCTTAGTTCAGATAGTTTCTGCTGTCTTGTACTATAAGCTTCTAAGTCTGCAACTGCTATATACAACTTTGCTCCCAATTCTTGGTAGAGGGTGAATTGTTTTGCTAATAACATATGGCCTAGATGAAACTTGCCAGTAGGCATTAAACCTGTCATCATAATAAACTTCTTTTTATTTTTAATAGCATTAAGAATTATTCCAAAATCTCTATGTGCAAAAATCACTTTTCTTCTAAAAAGGATATTGTCTTCAAATTTTTTAGGAAGTTTAGGTAAGGCTTTTATTCCAAATTCTTTAATAAGTTTCCCATAATCTATTTTTCCTTTGACTTCCCATGGGGTTATTTTTTGTTTCTCTTTTTTCATATTATTATATGGGTTTTGTGTATATAAATATTACTTAATGGGGTGTTTTGAGAAAGGAAATAAGCGATTTAAGAAAATTAATCATTAACAAAAAAGAAAATAAAGAGGGTTCGAACAGGATGATCGAATGCAATCTGTTGACACCAGGTTATGGTATTTGAAATGAATCGAAATATTTAAATGTTTCGGTTGGTTTAGAGAATAGCGCCAGGATGGCAGAGTGGTCAATGCAACCTGCTGACACCAGGTACCCTTCGGGGTGTGTGGGTTCGATTCCCATTCCTGGCGTATTTACAATAAAAACTAAACAAAGAAAAACCCAAATAATCTAACCATTCAACACCAAAAAACTTTAAATATGCTGTTCTATTAAACTATCTATGAAAAAAAGAAGTTTAATTTTGATGTTAGTTATGACTTTATTCTTAATTGTGAATGTATCGGCTGGAATTTATTTCTCCCAGCCAGAATCATATTATAATTTGGGGGATGTTATAGAAATTGAGGTTATTGTGGACCCGATTCTTGAAGGATTTTTAAAAGTTGATTTGGTCTGCGATGGTGGGACTGTAAATATTTTTAATGGGGTGTCTAATGAAGAAGGCAAGGTTAATATTAAGTTTCCCTTGACATTTAGTTATATTAAAGAAAATAGCGGGGATTGTTATTTTTTAGGGCAATATTCTGAAATGAGCCAGCAGAGCAGAGGATTTGAAATTTCTAAAGCTCTTGATGTTTGGTTAGATACTGAGAATTTAGTTTCTAAGCCTGGAGAAGAGATTGTTGTTAGCGGCACTGCAAAAAGATTAAATGGCATAGGTATTAATGGAGAAATTGAATTAACAATTCCTTTATTGAAACTAATGACTTCTGAAAGTGAATCCACAGAAACTGAGAGTAATGAAAGTGAAGAAGAGGAAGAAAATTCAGAAGAGACAGAAACAACTGAAGTTATTGATACAGGAATTTTTTATGGAAGAGTTACTGATGGACAATTTTCAGTTAGTTTCAAATTAAGAGAAGATACTCCTGGAGGAGATTATAGAATTGATGTTCTTGCTTATGAAAAAGATTCTTTAGATAGAATAACAAGCGAAGGAGTTGCAATGGCTAATCTTCAGGTTTTGCAGATTTTAAAAAATGTAGAAATTGCTTTGGATACTCAGAGTATAGACCCTGGGGAAAATTTTAATTTCAAGCCAATGTTAACTGACCAATCAGGACAGCCTATTTATGATGAAGTTTCTGTTATAATAAGGGATGAAGATTCAACCAGAGTTTATGAGCAAATTCTTCAATCAGGAGAAACAAATGCGTACCAAATTCCTGCTAATTTAAGTGCTGGATATTATGAACTTGAGGCATCATCTGGAGAGATTAATTCAATGAAAAAATTTCATATTAATGAGAAAGCAATTGTTTCATTTGAAATAATAAATAATAGTTTGATTGTTACTAATGTTGGGAATATTCCTTATAAAAAAGATATTCAGGTTGAGTTAAATGGGAAGCCTTTTGTCAGGAAAGTTAATTTGGATTTGGGAGAAAGTCAGGAGTTTAAGTTGACTGGGACTGGCGAATATAATGTTAAGATAAGCGATGGGGAGACAGAAGTTTCTAAAGGAGGAGTTATGCTGACAGGACATGCAGTTAATGTCGAGGCTGTTAAAAAAGGGTTTATTGCTTACACGCCAATTGTATGGATATTTTTCATAATTGTTTTTGGTGCAGGTATTTTATTCTTTTTTAGAAATATTTTAAAAAAGAAATCTTTTGCTTATCCTTTTAAAGGGAAACTTAAGAGTGGGTTAGAGAGAATTAGGTTGAAAAAGAAATCTGATGGTTTAAGCGGAACTAAGGTTGAGAAAGAAAAGCCAATTAAATCTTTAATACCAAATAAGGCAGAGTCGGTGTTAGTTTTAAAAGGGCATAAAAACAGGGCAACGGTTCTTGCTTTAAAAATTAAAAATAAATTAACCAGAGCTAATAAAAAAGATTTGGGGAAAATTATTAAACCAATATCTAATGGGAAAGGGGCGGTTTATGAAACCGGGAGCTATTTAATTGGAGTATTTAGTCCATTAATTACAAAAACTTTTAAAAACGAAGTAAGGGCTGCAAAAGTTGCTGGATTACTGCAAGCTTCATTAAAACAATATAATAAAAGATTCTCTGATAAGATAGAGTTTGGAATTGGAATTAATTCAGGGAATATTATAAGTAAAATTGAAAATGGAAAGTTGAAATTTACTGCTCTTGGCAACCTGATTCCGAGTGTAAAAAGAATTGCAGAAGCTTCTGATGAAAAAGTTTTGCTGACAAAAGATGCTTATGAAAAAGCAGGCTCAGAAGTTAAAGCAACAAAACATGGAGATGTTTATGAAGTCAGGAGAGTCCTTGATGTTGAAAGAAACAAGGCATTTATTGATGGTTTTTTGAGGAGGATTGGGGTTGAGAAGAATAAGAAGGGGATGGTTGATTTTGGGTAGGGGGTTTTATTTAATTTTTACCTATAATTTACAATTAATTAAGTTATGCAGATGAGTTTGCTTAAGTTCTCATCTTTCGAACTTATATTCTTATAAGATATTAATGTTTTATTTAATTATATAATAGAATTTCTTTCATTTTCTAATAATCTTTCTAAGGCTGTTTTGTGTGCTTTATCTAAACTCCTTTGAGTTTTTGCATATAAGTTAGTTATAGATTTTGAGCTAAAAATAAGCCTTACATCAACCCCTGCAATTTTTCCACTGTATTTTCTATTATATCTTGTAGGTTTTTTAAATTTACAATCATCAAACAAACAAGGAATTTGATTTTCATATTGTAATCTATGTAATGGTTTGTGAAATGAATATTCTTCATCAACTCTTTCTCTGGGTTTTTCGCCTCTAAGTTCATGGTAGCTTTGACTACTTGGTATAAATCCTTTAGACATACTTCTAACAAGAACTTAAAGTTAAAAAATATTTATGTGATAAATATTTACAACCACTTCACAACATGAATCTGTTCTGGGTCATCTCCTGTGGATTTTACAAACTTGTTTTTTTTGTAAAATCTTTGGGCATTTTTCATTGTTGGATAAGTAT
>JAUUWR010000051.1 GCA_030588935.1 bacterium
TATTTCTTGCTCAAGCTCTTGATGAAGCTTTTTGGCTGCTATCCTCTCTTCTTCTGTCATATCCTCTCCTTTTTTTCCATATGCTTCTTCCCAGACATCATTTGCTTTTCGATTCCAGGCCTCATTTATTGCCCAGATTTCTTGTTTTATTTCACTAAGTTTTTTCCATTGTTTTTGGTCTATTGCTTGTTTGTATTCATCTAATAATCTTATAATTGCTCTTTCAAAATCAGGAAAATCCATATGTTCAAATTGTTCAGGAGCACTCTCTTTCATTTTTTCTTCTTTTGGCATTTTAAATCTGCCCCTAGTATCTAACCATAAGTCGAGGTTTATCCAGTTCCATTCACATTCATCGCACATTTCTAGTCTTGCTGTAACTTCAAAATCGTCTCCATCATAAAAATCAATTTCCTGGACAAGAAGTTTTTGAGTTTGTCTCTGGTTTTCAGAGCCAAAAACAGCTTTCATTATATCTTCACATTTGCCTTGGTTCTGCTTAAAATAACGTTCAAAAATTCTTTCAGCATTTACACTTTGTTTAGCTAAAGCATCTGCATTTTCATATGATGGGTCTGTATTAAATGCTTGAGCTAAAATCTGAATTTCATCTATTTTTCCCTGAATATCTAATTGCTCCTCTGGTCTTTTAAATTCAATATCAAAATGAAGTCTGTAAATTATATCTTCTTCAGTAAAATCTCTTTCTTTGAATTTTTGTTTAAGTTTTTGCCCCCTTTCTTCAAATTTTTCTTCTTCTTCAAATTCTCTTTTCATAAAAATAGAAGGATGCGCATTAAGTCTTATTTGGATTTTTTTGCCGTCAAAAATTATTTTTCTCCAGACTGGCACATAAGTGTCAAGTTTTGTCTCATACTCTAAACCTTCAACCCAAACCCATTTTGTTTCTTTTGTTGGTTCCCCTAAAATTGATTTAATCTGTTCTTGTTTTAAAATTCCTCCGTGCATTTTTTCAGTTGCACCCAATATTTCATTTAAACTTTCTCTGATAGAACTTATATAAACCAAGAGCTGGACATAATTTATATTTCCTATTTCATATTGCTCTGCATGATGAGTAAGTTTTTGCATTTCTTGGTCAAGAGATGCTGCTAAGATAATTGGGAGTAAGAATAAAGTTAAGAACACTAATGATATTACTAATAACACTCTTTTTTTCATGTTTTTATGTAGTTTTTTTAGTTAATAAAATTAATGTTTTTTTAGAAACCTTTATTAAGAATGTTTTTTTTAGTAATATATGAAAAAAAGTATTCAGTTGGGATTAGAAAATCTTAGAGACCCAGTTAGAGGGATTTCTTTTGTTATTGCTGTAGCGAGCTTGCTTTTGGCTATTCCTTTTTTATCATATGATTTCACAGGATATACAATTAGTAATTTAACTAGAAGTGCTTCTAATGTTGTCGGGGTGGCTTTATTTTGTCTGGGATTGATTGGGTTCTTGGTTTATGTTAAGAAAAGGTGATAGTTTTTTTTGGGTTTGTTGTTTTGGGTGGTCTTTTATTTTTCTATAATAATGCTTTTAAACTTAATGTTATTACTGTAATTATGATATCTAAATGTCTTGAAGTTGAAGAAGAAAAACTTAGGGGACTTGATAAGGAAGAACCTGAAGAACTTGAAAGAGTAACTTATGGAAACACAACCTTTAGACTTTTAAAGATAGGAGGAAATTATCAGATTGAAAAAGGAAATAGACAAGAAGTAGTAAATCTTATTGATTATACTAGGTTAGGAATTTCTGTTGAGGGACTTTATAACGCTGAAATAGAAAATGCTTTTATAAGAATTAAAAAAGCAAGAGGTCATAGTAATAGATTTTATAGAGAAAAAAAAGAATTAGATTTACGAGTAGATGATTCAGATTTAGTGGGATTAAATAATGGAGGAGAACCTGACCATCCAACATTAGATAAAGCAATTACTTCTGTTTTAGGAAAGCCTATGAAATTTACAATTTTTCCTAGTAGAGAATTAAGAAGTCATCTTGATTTTCTTACTATAGATGAGACTGTTTGATTATTAGTTAGTTGTCACAATAATCCCCTCATGAGTTTTCACAAAAGTATGCTCAGCCTGTGAAACAGGCTCATGGGACTTTTCAATTAACTGCGGGAAATTATGCAGGATCCCTGCCTGTTCTAATTGTTTTAATGATATTCTTGACATTGCCCCGAATTTTTTCTGGATTTCTCTTAATGAAAAAGGAAGGGTTTTATGTTTTTCCCAGGCATAATTGAATATTTTTCTTGCTGTCGGGCTTCTTGGTTTTTTTGGATTGATTATGGCGTAAATATTGCTTGGTGGGCCTTCATAGACTTTGCCCTCCCCTGTTGTTGCAAAAGGCTCGATTGCATATGCTCCTGACTGCAGTTTATTATTATTATTGTCTGCATAATTTGGAATTGTGATTCCTGCGTGCAGGTCAAATTGGTTTAAAGAATGTCCTGAAAGATTTATTATTGGTGAGAAGCCTTTGTTTTCAATTGTTTCCTGGATTGTTTCTCCTATTTCACTTAAAGTTGGGTTTTTGTTTAATAAATTGAAGGCATTATTTACTGCTTGTTCTGATGCTTGGATTAGTTCTTTATATTTGTTATCTGATGTTAGGTCTAAAGAAAAAGCAGTATCTGCAATAAAGCCTTTTTTATGGATTCCTATATCAACTTTAAGGAGGCCTTGTGCTTTTGTTTCATCTTCTAGGCTTGGGTTGTAATGGGCTGCTATCTCATTGATTGAGAGACTTACTGGAAAAGCTAATTGTCCGCCAAGTTCCTGGATTTTGGCTTCAATTTTCTGAGCAATTTCTAATAAAAGCATGCCTGGTTTGATTAGTTCTTTAGCATAGGCTGTAACTTGTTTTGCGATTTCGCCTGCTTGTTTGTATGATTGGAGTTCTTTAGCTTCCATTTTTAATTTAATAATCAATAACTTATAAAATGTTATGTTTAAAGTGTGATAAGATTTGTTATTAATATAATAAAGTTTTGCAAGGGGTTTTTAAAGATGTTGGTTCTTGATTTTTAGTTTTTTTGAGTATATAAATGTTTAAAAAATAAAAAGAAGTATAGATTTGATGGATGAGAAAAAGAAGTATAAAGGTTTTTTTGGCAATATTGAAAGAGTTTTTGATTGGATAACAGATATTCATATGAGGATAACAAATTACCATAATGTTTGTGATTCTCATAAAAAGGAGTTTGATAGAGCTGAGGAATTTCGTGGTCAAAATCAAAGATTAACTGATAAAGCAGATTATCTTTATGAAAGGGTTTGTGAATTAGTTGATAAGAAAGAAGATTTGGAAGAGCAAGTAGAATTTTTTGTTAGTGAAATCGAAAAAAGTGTTGAAGGAAATCCAAAATATCAGAGTTTAGAAAAAGAAGTGAAGGAATATTCAGTGTTAGTTAAACAAAGAGGAAAATTGATAGATCATTTGAAAGAAGATAAGAAGGGATTAATAAAATTTTCAAATCAGATTATAGATAAAATCCCAGAAGCCCTGATGGATTTCCTTAGAGAAAACAAACATTTCCAAAAACAGCCATATATATTTGTTAATTCTAGGGGGAAGATTGTTGGGCATACTTCCGGGTTTAAGGAGAAATTAAAAATTTCTGGAAAATTAATTGGAGAGAATTGCTATAAATGTTTGGTAAATAGATATTCTCAACTTGATGGGGTGACTAATTTGAGGAGTTTTTTTAATACATATGAAGAAAGAGATTTTGATATAAGTATTGAGGACGAAGGAGAAAAAATAAAATTACATTTTATTAAAGAAGAACCAGTTCTTTTAAAGGGTTTGGATTTAAGGGTTTTGGGAAGAAGCAAATCTATAGATCCAATCGCATTTATTCCTATTCTTGTTAAACCAATCAGTAAGATTGGAAGCATTTTTCATCATGATAGAAGTTTGGATGAATTGATAGAGAAACATAAAGAGCAAAGAAAAGAGATTTATCACAGGTTGGTCACAATTCATGGTTGGACAGAAAAAAGAATAACAGAAAGAGAGAGCGAACCTGGAGGTTATGATGGGTTAAGGGAAGAATATGAGCATTTTGAAAAAGAATTAAAGCAAAAACAAAAAAAGGATTCTATTTAATCTTCTTTTTCTTTCTCTTTCTTTTTATCAACTTAGTTATGAATTTGATTATTAAAATTAAGATTGTGATTGCAAGGAAAATTGCAAGCATATAAATTCCTGCAGCAAAAAGAACTGCAACTGCGATGACACTTAAATCTCCGATTGTGTGCATTTTAATGTAGAAAAAGATTGTCCAAAGCAATATGAATGCTCCTATGAGCAGCCAGATTATTTTGCCTGCTGTCCAGATTATTTTTTTTGGTTTCATTATTTAATTTATGTTAATAAGGTTATAAATTGTTTGTTTTATATTATTAAAAATTAGGAAAGATAAATCTAATCCTAATTTTTTATTCTCTATATCTGGTAATTATCTTCTAAGTTACTCACCTTCATAGCTAAAAATGTTTAGAGATAATAGTTAATAAAATAACTTGGGTTAGTGAAACTTCCCAAATTTATGCGTAAAAAAGTAGGGTTTATGTCCTTGGCTTATATTTTATCTTTAATCAAAGGCACAAAAACAAATCCAGGATATTCTTTGAGTTTTGTCTCTTTTAATTCTCTTTTAATCTGGAAGATTGAATTTTTTACAGGGCAGACCATGATTCCTCCGAATTTTAATTGTGAAATTAGTTTTTGAGGGATTTCATTAGCAGAAGCGCTTATTAGGATTCTGTCAAAAAGTGCCTGCGGTTTTAGGCCTTTTGAGCCGTCTGCGCAGATTATTTTTATGTTTTTGTAGTTTTTTAAAACTTGTTTTGATTTGTCTGCTAATTCTTTTATTCTTTCAATTCCAAATATTTGAGAGTTTTTTGATATGTTGTTTATTAGAGCAAGAACATATCCGCTTCCTGAACCGATTTCTAGGATTTTTATATTATTTTTATCTAATATCTTTTTATTAGTTCCTCTTTTTGGGTTTAGGTCTCTCTCATCAATTCTTAATTTTTGAATATTATTAGTTTTATTATTAGATTCAGGTAATTCTAATAAATTTAACATAAATGCAATTGTATATGGCTGGGAAATTGTCTGGCCTTGGCCGATTGGTAAAGGTTCGTCTTCGTAAGTGTATTGTTTTAGGTTTTTGTCAATGAAATCTTCTCTTTTGATTTTTGAGAATGCGTTTAGGATTTTATCTGAGAAGCCTTGATGTTCTAATGATTTTAATAGGGATTGTTTGTTCATGGTTAATTATAATAAATAGGACTATAAAAAGATTAGTTTGGGTGAAAAGATTTAAAAACCCATTTCTTTTCTTGCTCTTTAAGATGAAAGTTCGAAGACTAGAAGCAAAAACCAAAATTTTTCAAATACATAGGGATAAACAGAGTTTTCTTTCAGATGAAAGGGTCGGTTTTTTTATGACTGAACCTTTTCTTGTAGGAGTTGGTTGCGGTGGGGGAAGTGGACTGAGAGAGATTGCTGAAACTGCGAGAAAGGCACAAAAGTCAGATTATAGAGTTATATTAATAAAACAGCATATTCCTGGAACAGACTATTATCCTTTACACCCTGAAGAATATGGATACTTTACGAGAGAACTTCTTTCTGCTTCAAATAAACTTGAAAACTAGGTTTGTTTTATTTTAGGAAAACTAAGTTTTTTGATTTTTTAAAGAGTTGAGGAGTTGGGGTTTGTTCATGATTTATATAAGAAATAGCAATATAAAAACTATAAGGTTTGATCAATAAGATTATTAAAGTAGAAAGATTTAAAAATACCATCTTTAATTTGTTTAATATGGAAGGAAGAGATACTGTAGTAGAATATGAATCTCAAGATGGAGAAAGAATAAAAGTAGTTTGTGGCCCTGTTGTTAGAAAGGGAGGAATTACGTGTTTTAAAAGAGTTACAGCTAGAATTTATGTCAACAAAACTTTGGAAAGAGAGTATTTTTTTCGACATCAAGACATGAATATGGATATGATTCCAGAAATGAACTATAGATTAGAGGAGTTAGCAGACGGAGGAGCTTGTTCAGAAGAAATAATCTCAGCTATTGATACTATAATATCAAATCAAAATGAGTATGACGAAGCAAGAATTGATAACGGAGAAGAAACCATGTCTGCAAGAAGAAAAACAGAGATTGCTTCAACTATTCACCAGATATGTTTTGCAGGTGATAATAAGTTTCTGTGTAATTATTTGCATACTTGATTTTTCAAAAATCCCCTAACTTTTTCTGCTTCTTACCTTCAATAACCTCTTTTAAATTTATATCAAAAACTTGGAAGATGTTTTCAACTGCTGGGAGGATTTGGCGTTCGAGGTAGTACTTAATGTTATATTCTCCTTTTTCATTTGGAAGTTTTACTTTATCTCTTACAAGGGCTTTCTTTTCTCTGGTTTCAGCTATAAAATATTCAATTAGCATTCCTATATCTACTGGAAGGTTTTTTTCTTTTATTTTTCTTGCAGCTATCACATGAGGAGTTATTGCTTTATATTCATCAAGAGGTTTTTTTAACTGGGTTCTTATAATTAAATCTTTTTTGTCTATTTCTCTGTTTTTTATTTTTTTAACAATTTCTTTTATATATTCTAATGCTTGTTTTTCGTTTCCTGTTGTGAGTATGAGTTTAAGGATATGGTTTTGAGTTTTTCTTGCTAGATTGCACCAATCTCTTCTTACTGTTTCAAAACCTCTTATTTTTATTCTTCCTTTTTCATTGATTAAAGCATATTTTTTCTTGGCTCCAAAATCTCCTGTTCTTTTTGTTACCCAAAGCCCTCTTTTATAAAAATCTTCTAAATCAAGCTCCATTATTCCTGGGAGATTTTTATTTATTTTTTTTAGAAGTTCTAGGGTTTGTTTTTTTGTGTGTTTGTTCAAGGTGAAAGCTACACTGTCTGTGTCTGCATATATGGCGCTATATCCTTGTTTATTTGTCTTTTCAATTATCTCTTTGTTAAATTTTCTTACAAAGGCTAAGACAGATGCAGAAGCTTCTAAAGAATAATATCTTGCACCAAAAAATCCCTGGTAACCATGAACAGAAGCTGATAATAATTTGAAAACATTACTTCTTGCTTTTGTGATTGGATTTGGATTTTTTTTATATTCTTGTTTAAACTGCTTTCTTTTTTCAAAAATTTCTTTTAATAGTAATGGGAAAAATCCATGTTTTTTTGAAAAATAGAATTTTGTTTTTTTATTTTAAAATTCTAATTCTGGAGATTAATAAGAATTTTTTTGTTTTTTTTCAAGCAG
>JAUUWR010000016.1 GCA_030588935.1 bacterium
ACAACCGATTAATTGAAAATTGCGCATTTGCTCCTTTTTTCAAGTCAATAACAACTCTTACTTTTCCTTTTGAACTCTCGTCCCTTATATCAGAAACATCAGGCAGTTTCTTTTCTTTAGCAAGTTCTGCAATCTGTCTCACCAAGTCTGCTTTATTTACTTGATAAGGAATTTCAGTAATAACAATAGATTCTTTATTTTTCCTGGTTTCAGTTACAATTTTTCCTCGAACAACAAAACCTGCTTTGCCTGTTTCATATAAATCCTTAAAATTCTCTGAAACAATTTTCCCACCTGTTGGAAAATCAGGTCCTTTAATTATATTCATAAGTTTCTCAATTGTAATCTTCGGCTTATCAATCATTTTAATAATCGCATCACAAACTTCAATTAAATTATGAGGAGGAATATTAGTTGTCATTCCAACTGCAATCCCGCTTGAACCATTAATAAGCAAATTAGGAAGCTTTCCAGGCAGAACAATCGGCTCTTTCAAAGAATTATCAAAATTAGGAACAAACTTCACTGTTTCTTTATCAATGTCCTGAAGTAATTCAACTGCTATTTTAGTTAATTTTGCTTCTGTATAACGAGAAGCAGCTGCATTATCTCCATCCATACTTCCAAAATTCCCCTGCCCATGAATTAAAGGGTATCTTAAACTAAAATCCTGAGCCATTCTAACAAGAGAATCATAAATAGCCATATCACCATGTGGGTGGAATTTACCCATTGTATCTCCAACAATACGAGCACTCTTTTTAGTCATGCCCTTTTCCAAACCCATTAGCTTCATTGCATAAAGAATTCTCCTGTGAACAGGCTTAAGTCCATCCTCAACAGAAGGCAAAGCCCGAGAAACAATAACACTCATAGCATAATCAATATACGCCCTCTTCATTTCATTAGAAATCTCACTATCTAAAACTCGATTTTCATCCATATCTCTAAGATTAAGTTCAGATTTTTCGAATTTTTCAGCTTCTCCGTTGTTTGTGTTGTTTTGTGTTGGCATTTTTATTATTTTTTTAACTGGAATCTTACAAAATATTAAGTTATTCAGATGAGTTTGCTTAAGCTCCTCATCTCTCGAACTAATATTCTTATAAAATTATTGATATTATATTATTTTTTAAACATCCACCTCTGCAATATTCGCATTTGCCTCAATAAACTTCCTACGAGGACCTACAACATCTCCCATTAACATTGAAAATGTCTCTTCAGCAAGAACAGCATCTTCTATATTTACTTTTTTTAATATTCTTGTTTTAGGATTCATAGTTGTATCCCATAATTGAATAGGATTCATCTCTCCTA
Organism: bacterium; assembly: GCA_030588935.1. GTDB lineage: Archaea > Nanobdellota > Nanobdellia > Pacearchaeales > GW2011-AR1 > ARS1285. The sequence continues at coordinate 1,321 of JAUUWR010000016.1, forward strand.
ATCCTTTAAACCTCTGAACATCTGCTTTCCCACCTAATCTATTCAAAACTCTCTTCAACTCAGCATCAGAATAAACATAATAGTCTTTTCCTTTTCTCACTCTATAAAGAGGAGAAACAGCAACATAAATATTCCCATTTTCAATTAATTCAGGAATATACCTAAAAAAGAATGTCAATAACAAAGTCATAATATGCTGCCCGTCAACATCTGCATCAGTCATAATTATAATCTTGCTATACCTCAGCTTCTTCAAATTAAAATCTTCTTTAACTCCTGTCCCAACTGCAGTTATTAAATTAATTATTTCATCTGAACTTAAAGTTTTCACAGGAGCAGCTTTCTCTACATTCAAAATCTTGCCTTTAAGAGGCAAAATCGCCTGAAATTCTTTATTACGAGCCATTTTTGATGAGCCAGCAGCAGAATCTCCTTCAACAATATACAACTCAGTCCTCTCAACTTTCTTGCTTGAACAATCAGCTAATTTCCCAGGCAGCCCTGAAAAACCAGTTATATTTTTTCTCCTGACCAAATCACGAGCTTTTTTAGCAGCATCACGAGCCTTAGAAGCAGCAGAAGCTTTTTGGGCAATTTTATTAGCAATTCCAGGATTTTCTTCTAAAAACTCTCCTAAAGCAGTAGAAACCATAGAATCAACATATCCTTTAACTTCTGAATTCCCTAATTTTGTCTTAGTCTGCCCTTCAAACTGGGGATTTCTCAATTTCAAATTAATAATAGCAGTCAGCCCCTCTCTAACATCATCACCACTTAAACTACCTGATTTCAAAACCCCTTTTCTCTTTGCATAATCATTTAAAGCACGAGTTAAAGCTGTTTTAAACCCGGAAATATGAGTTCCTCCTTCTGTGGTATTAATTGTGTTCACAAATCCAAAAATATTTTCATTATAACCATCAGTATACTGAATTGCAACTTCTGCAGTACAGCCATTCATTTCTTTTCTAAAATAAATTGGCTTATGCAAAGCTTGTTTTGCTTTATTAATATGCTTAACAAACTCCATCAATCCGCCAGCATAATGAAGAATTTCCTTTTTCCCTTGTTTCTCGTCCTTTAATATAATTCTTACATTAGGATTTAAAAAAGCAATTTCCTGAAATCTTTTTCTTAAAACATTAAAATCAAATTCAAGTGTAGAAAATATATCTGCATCAGGCCAAAAAATAATCTCAGTTCCATGCTCTTCTTTTTTGCATGTTCCAACAACTTTCACAGAATAAACCGGCTTTCCAATTTTGTATTCTTGCTGATAAATTTTTCCATCTTTTCTCACACGAGCTATCATTTTCTTAGACAAAGCATTTACAACACTGACTCCAACACCATGAAGTCCGCCTGAAATCTCATAAGCTGTTTTTTCAAACTTCCCGCCAGCATGCAATTTAGTCAAAGCAAGTTCCATTGCAGATTTTTTATAAACAGGATGCTTGTCAACAGGAATCCCTCTTCCATTATCCCTAACACCTCCGCTTCCATCTTTATTTATTATAATCTCAATAATAGTGCAATAACCAGCTAAACATTCATCAATAGAATTATCAACAACTTCAAAAAAAAGATGATGCAATCCGCCTTTACTAGTATCACCTATATACATACTTGGTCTCTTCCTAACTCCTTCCAGACCCTCAAGTACTTTAATCTGTTCTGCTCCGTACTTTGTTTTTGTTTTTTCTGGCATTTTTATTTTATTTTTTAACTGGAATCTTATTTTATTTATTATCTATATCTTTATGAATTATCAAGCTCCACAAATGAACAGCTTAAGTTCTCTTATGTCATCTTAATCTCCTGTTTCAAGCCATAAATATTTTATTTATCACTGATATTTTTATTAATATTTATTTCAGACAGTTTTAACTAATCACCTACAAATTCAGTAAAGTTCTCATTAAAATTTCTCTACTTATATGACATAAAAGCTTTTTTCTTTTAAAAAGCTTTCTGCCGAAATTAAGGTGTTTCAGCCCCTAAAATCAAAGAATTCTGTTTTTAGACCTTCTATCTTAAAATCAGCTAACATACTCATAAGCCCCAATATCAGGTGGAGGTATGATAGAATTTCCTTCAAAATCTTCTGTTAAACTAACATCAATTCCTGCATCTATGCATGGAGAGGTTGGTTGAAGATGGAAGTTGTTGTTAGGGGCATCGACGAAAAGAGGGTTTTCATTAAGAGAATTAGCATCAAAACCAGTTGCAGACCTGTAACCATCAAAATCATCATATGTAACCCCATCAATCCATGAAATCTTTTCACCTCCACTTATTGATTGATACCAGCAGTTGTTATCTACTATCTTATTGCTGCTGTTTTCTATACGTAATATACAATAATAACCATCCATCCCAATATTATTCTTAATCACAGCATTAAAATCTGAGTCTGTTTGTAAAGAAATACCACAATTCCATGGATTCCTTCCGGTTTTATATAAAACATTATTGTAAATATATAAGTTGTCTACTCTTTCATCTGTTTGTATAGCATCATCAACTGTATTGTAGAAAATATTATAATAAATTCTAATATTTGTTGTATCTGCATCTTGGGCCGCTTGTCCACGCATAAAAATACCATTGGCTGGCAAACCATCATACTCATCAGTAAAATACAAACGATTGTAACGAATATCAACTTCATTTACGTCTGTTGTACCACCACCTGTTATACCTTTTACATCAACTAGATTATGATAACAATCATAAATTATATTATACTGAACAGTATTATTTTCAGGGCCACTTCCATCTCCTGCCTCTTCGTTTCCTTCAATAATCACCCCAACATGTCCACAGTGATGCATTGTATTATTTTGAATGATATTATGGTCACCCCTACATCTAACGCCATCTCCTTTTTCACCACGCATTCCAGGAGATATTTCATCCCTATTGCCAATGTTATGGAACAAGCAGTTTTGTACAGTTACATGATGGCTGTTTTCATTTATGTAAACCCCTGCTGCATAACCAGCACCCTGATGCATAAATTCAATATCCTGAACAGTAATATACCAATTATTACGAATATCAATCCCAAACTTCCTCATGCCAGCTTCTAAATCTCCATTATCTGGATTTTCTCCAACATTTACATAAAGTGTATCAATACTATCATTCCAATCCCAATCATTGAAACCAACATTATCATTTGCTCCTACATCATAATTTAGAACATTTCCATTATAAACAACAATTTGTGGATTATAAGATATACCTCCTTTAGAATAAACTCCTTCTCCTTCATCATTCCAGCCTTTTAAAACATCAGCCCCATTTATAATCGGCTTCTCCCCAACACCATAAGCCCCAAACGTTATAGGACTCCCAGCAGAACCAAAACTTAGTACATTTAACTGCTCTCTCCAAACCTCTCCTCTCTTAAACAAAATATAATCTCCTGGATTAAAACTCTCTCCATTTACCTTAGCAATCGTCTTCCAAGGATAACTAATATTCCCATCCCAAATATCATCCCCATTAGTAGAATCAATATAATAACAAACTCCCCCAACAGGGCAAGTATCTCCAAGACCTCCAAGAGACCTCTTCGCACTATCAAGCTCCATACTTATTCTCTCTGCTCCATCAACTTCATAAATAAAATAAACACCAACTTTTTCTATATTAGAAAAATCCGTAATTCCCAAATCAGAACTGCCAACAACATAAGTTTTTGTCTCTAATTCATCTGGCAAATCAGTTTTATTTTCATAAGAATAAATCATCCCACTTGTATCTTCAAAAATAAACTTCACTCCAATAATCTCTTTACCTCCAGCTCCTCTGCTGATTTCAATTGTAGCATATGAAGGCTCTACATTAAATAATTTTATTTCTGCTTTATAAGAAAATGCCCCTGCACCAGCCTGCCCAGAACTCTTCTCAATCAAAGGCTGAACAACATTCCAGACAATAATCAAACCCACAATCACAATCAAGATAATTAAAACTACTGTAATGATTTGGGCTTGTGCCCTTCTCTGACTACTTATCAAACTTTTAAGCTTCATTCTTATTAAAATAATTTATATTTTTTAATTCAGATAAATCTTTCTGACCAAAAGGTTTATTATCATATCCTTTATCATTTATTTTATTGTAAGGGTTGCCTGGAGGAGCTGTGTGGACTTTGCCGAAGCACAGCATAATCGGGTTTGTGACTTTGTCAACCACCCTTACTTATTTTTTAAATTACACAACATACTCATAAGCCCCAATATCAGGCTCTGCACTTCCATTATTATCTCCATCTTGTGGAACAACATTTCCTTCAAAATCTTCTGTTAAGCCAACATCAATTCCTGCATCTATGCATGGAGAGGTTGATTGCAAATAGAAATCATTTGGAGGATTTATGAATTGAGGGTTTGAATCTATGGAATTAAGGTCTTGAACTTGGCCAATTTGCCAATCAGATAAGGTATTATATTCTGTTCCCTTATAATCAGCCATCTTTCCAGAAACAAAATACCAATCATTATTATCTAAATCCAGCCCAACAGTTAAAACATAATCATCTGCTGCAACAATTGAATAAACAGTATTTTGGGTAATTATATTATTTTTGAAAGTGATATTGTACGTTTGGTAATTCGGATTTCCGCTTGTCAGATATAATCCATACATACCCGCATTATGAACAACATTGTTGTAAATTTCTATATCGTGGGCCTTGTTTACCTTTATCCCATCTTTGGATATATCAATTCCGTTACCCACCCCGGTATCGCTGATAACATTGTAGTATATCTTGCTATTCCTTGAATAATAACACCCAATACCTGCACCATCTGTATTATATATACGGTTGTTATAAACCTCTGCCCCATCAACTCCAATATCTAATATAATACCAAAGCCATCCGATTTCTCTGGAAGCGTACCAACATTATATATGGTATTATTACGACAAATTAAGTTATTTGTAAAATAAACGGGTGTGCCACTTACTGCCCAATATCCACCCAAATTGATTGCGTTGGATCGAGTGGAAAGGCCTGTATCGTGGATCACATTATTTTCAATGATCATTCCATTCTGTACGGCCGTAACTCCAATACCGTATCCGCCATAAATGTTATAAATGTGGTTATCCGCAATCAATCCGCCTGTATGATAGTAAACAGTGATCCCCCGATCAATATCGTGAATAGCGTTGTTTGTTATGTTAAAATCTGTACAGCCACCACTAGGGTCTGCCCACTGGCCGATAAATAAAGCAGACTGTGCACTGCTATCTGTGTAATCAGCTTTAGATAAAAATTCATTTCCGGTAATAATGCCATGATTACAATTTACAAATTTCGCACCCCTCTCGTAATGGTCCTGAAAAATACAATTTTGCACAGTAATATAATCAGAATCAGTAACCTGCAAACCATGTTTGCTATAACGGCATCTCGACTGTCTCAGCTCTAGATTATCAATAGTGATATAGTCTTGGTTATCAATAATGATACAACCATCTCTTTTGGAGGCTGTCAAAGTTTTTGTCCACGGGCCAGAGTCATCCGTAACCCAAACATACAGTAGGCCAGAATTGTAATAAAACGAGCCTTGTTCCATTTCCGCGAGGGATGTCTTTCTCAGTAGTCCTGTAGTGGCATCTTCAATGACACTTGTGGTAACATAACCCAGATTTATATAATAGATATTGCTACTTTCTAGCGTCCAAGCACCTGAATCTGTACTCATTAACTCAGCCCCACTAATAATCGGCTTATCTCCTGTTCCATAAGCTCCAAATGTAATTGGATTACCAGCAGAACCAAAACTTAGTACATTTAACTGCTCTCTCCATGTTTCTCCTCTCTTAAATAATATATAATCTCCAGATTGAGGAACATAAGAGCCTGCATAAGAACCCATTCCAGGAGAATATTCCCAAGGATAATTAATATTCCCATTATTAGAATCATCACCATTTGTAGCATCAACATAATAACAAGTTGCTCCTAAAGGGCAGTCTTCAACAGGACTACAAACACTTGGCTCTCCACTGCATGTCCAACCAGATTCAACTTGACAAGTAGCTGAACAGCCATCTTCTGGATCAACATTATTATCATCACATTCTTCTCCTGTTTCTATATCACCATCCCCGCACTCAGGAGCTTCTCCTAATTGAGCATTATAAATCTCCTGAATTTCTTCTGCTGACAAGCTTCTGTTAAAAATCATTACGTCGTCGATTGTGCCGTTGAAGAAATAATTAGCACCAGCGGTATAAGAAATTGAGCCAAATCGTAATGCATAATTAAATGTTACTGGATAAGTTTGTGATATTGTATCTACAAGACTTCCATTTACATAAGTTGTTAAATTTGTTCCATTAAATGTTCCTACAAGATGATACCAAGTTCCCGTGCTTAATGTTCCAAAATCAGCTGTATCTTTGCCAGAGCTATTTCCTGTTGAAAGACAAATAGTTCCACTACATTGCCATTTTCCAAGATAATATCCTTGTGTTCGGAGAGGATCTGCCCATAATCGTCCATATTCAAGAATAGTTTGAGAACTTAATATCGAATCCATTTTTATCCATACTGATATTGTTCCTTCTGTTATTTGCAAACTAGTATCAGCTGCAACATCAACATAATCCCCATTGCCATCCAAACTCAGAACCCATCCTTTTTCTGCATCATTAAAATAAGAACTATTAATTAAAGTGCCGTCATTAACTCCTGTTTCATCATTTGTATTTTGTTCAAACTTCCACCATGAAATATAAGGAGGATAAATAAAAGAAGTTGCTTCACAAACATAATCAGCACAATTATTACTCAAACAATCTGAATCAATTAAACAAGATTCATCTAAACCACAACCAACACAAATTAAACCACCGCAATCAACATCTGTTTCATCCTGGTTTTGAATTCCATCTGTACAATTTTCACCATCCTCCTCAATCGCCTTATCCCAAACCTCAGCCATCTCACTCAACATCAACCCAACATCCACTCTCAAATCTTCTTTCTTTGAATCACCAAATACATCCTTAATATTACTTGTAACTTCAGAACCATAAGAAGTCCTAACAACAAAAGCAATCCCAACACTAACAATATCTCTAAAATCCCAATCAACTAACTCAGGATTTTGCGCAACAACACCTGTAACAGTTATATTATAAACCCGACTCTCAAGTTCATCAGGAATCTCCCCAGAAATAGGATACTTATAAATATAATTCTTCCCAGAAGAATCAGTAAATATAAATTTCAGAGCAGTCAAGTTAGCTTTCCCAACTCCCCTCTTAATCGCAACATAAATTGTCTCATTATTTTCATCAATATAAGCACTCTCTATCTTCAAATCAACTTTCAATTTACTAAGAGAAATCCTCTCAGCAGCTCTTGCAATCAAAGGCCTTACAAAATTCCAGACAATAAGCATTGCTACAATTACAATTAAGATAATTAAAATTACAGTTATGATTTGGGCTTGAGCCGATTTACTTCTTTTTTTGTTTTGCATTTTCCTCTTTTATTTTATTTAGCGGAGCATCATCAAAATCTTGCTTGGACAATAAAACATATTTGTAAACAGATTTGATTAAATCATTACTTCTTGAGAAATTTGTATTTCTTTTTTTCTGATAATATGTATAAAGAATTGTTTTAACCCCTTGCTCTTCTAAATTTTTTATAACTGGAACAAAATCACTATCTGAAGCAATAAGAACAATTCTTTTTACATTAGGATATTTTACAGGAACATTGGTCAAATCCATTGCCAGAAGAACATCAACTGCTTTTTGCCTATATTCAAACTTGCCATCTATTTTTAATCTTTGACATCTTCCTTCTCTAACAACAACTCCTTTTTCTCTTAATTTTCTAACAAACTTATCGTGTCCTTCTTTTAAGGATTCTTCTTCTTTTGTTGGGGGTTCGCTTTGAAAAGGAGGGGCAAGATAATAGAATATTTTTTTACAAGCTAATCTTTCTTTGTTTGCTAACTCTTTTGCAAAACCTATTTTATCAAATTTTAAATATTTTCCCTTTCCAAAATATTTACTTAATTTAGAAAGAAAACCTTCATCAATAAAAAATAATGTCTCATTATTTTTATCTCCAGAGAAAAAAGACTCATCTGGCGACCCCGAAGGATCACCAGGGAGCATACTATTATTATTACTGCTTTTGTACTTATAAATCTTACTATTTTGTTGAATCATTTTCTTTCTACCTATTTTTTCTTTCACCATTTTACCTTTTATTTATATCTTACAAATTTATTAAGCTCTGTAGATGAGTTGTCTGCTTAAGCCACTCATCTCCCAAACTTTTATTCTTGTAAACTTATTGATATTTTTCCTCCATTTTTATTTTATTTATTATTAATATTTTCATCCCAACAACCCCCTAATCTCATCAATCCTCTTTTTCTTTTCATAAACATCATAAGCCACTTCTGTTCCATTAATTATAACAGAACCATTGCTCGACCGACGAGCATAAATTGTAATATCTTTTGTCTTGTCCAAAGGCCTTTCAAAAGTAACCCTAACATAATGCCCTGCTGGAATTTCCTCACTCCAATTATCATCCTGCTCCCTGACATCTTCATAAATATCAGAAATAAAATTCCTGGTTTCATCCAAATGCTCTGCTTTTGTAATATAAATTATCTCATAAACCTGCTCGCTCAAATAAGGAACAATCCATTCAATATAATCAACAAAACCATCCCCATCCAAATCATAAGCAGTGAAATTAACTTGTTGTTTTACTATCTGCACATCCTGGCTCGCAATTATTTCATCATCTATATTGCTTTGCTCACTTAATTCACTAGTATTATCAGTTACATTATTAATATTTTCTAAACTATTATTAGGTTTATCTATTATTTCCTGCACCTCTTTCTCATCCCAATACACCCTCATTTTATCTATATCATCCATAGAAACAGAATTATCCAGCAAACTATAAGCTAAAATTTCTGTATAACCTAATTCACTTGAAGCAGAAACAATAATTCTTTTCCCATTAGAAATATCTACCTCATTTGAAACAGGAGCATCTGTATAATACTCAACACCAATCTCATTTTCCTGCGTCTGATTTGCAATATCTGTTAAATCAATAATCTTGCTTTCATCTGTCTCAACTATATCTCCTTCAACCTCTTCCTCATAAATAACATTTCCTGTTATTGTTAAGCCAGTTATCCATTCCCAAAACCTTGTTATAATTCCCTTGCTTCCCCTAATCTCCAAACTAACATCTCCTGTTACTTGTCCAGTTATAAAACTCTGTCTGTCTGTCTCATCAATCACCTGCTCATATTCATCTATCTCATTCAGAGCTTCCTGCACTTCCTCACCAGTTTTAATTGTAATATTTTCAGCCCCTTTCGGAAGTTCTAAAATTAAAGGGTCAATCTCACTCAAATCCTTACCCTTAATAGTTTTAATCCACTTAACAGGCCTGTTAATGACTGCTTTATACTGATTTGTTGTTATTAAAGCAGATATATTAACTACTGTCTCATTTGCAATTGTAACATTAGTCACATTTGTCTCAGGAATAGTCACATTAACTTCTGTCACATTTTCAGGAATTTCCTCGCCTATAACAGAGATTTCCTCACTCACTTCTGCTAACTCAACCCCATCATAAACCAAACTTATTGTCAACACTCCTTCTTGAGCTTCAATCCCAAGCTGTTCTAAATCAATGTCAACATAACTTCCCTCATCCTGCAAAAAATCAGAACCAAAACCTTGTTCAACCACAGAATAATCTGTCGACACAATCACCTGATTATCAGAAATCTCCAACTCAACTGCATCATCCCCAATTTTTTTCTTTTTCACCTTGTCTTTTCCATCAACTTCCTCTATTTTCACACTATTTTTCTTAATTTCAGCTGTCTTGCCTTCTTCAAGCTCATAAACAAAATCATTATCTTTAGAACAGATTCCATCAATATCCCCTTTGTCCTCTTTCACTACCTCTCCTGTAATTAAGCTTTCACTTTCTTCAGGTTCTTCTTCTGGTTCCTCCTCTGTTTCTTCTTCAATTTCTAGTTCTTCAGTTTCTTCTTCAATTTCTTCAATTTCTTCCCCAGGTTCTTCTTCTGTTTCTTCTTCAGGTTCTTCTATTTCTCCTTCAGGCTCTTCCCCAACATCATAAATTTGCAACTTAAAAAAAACTTCAGGATAAATTGTTTTCTCTCCAATAAATCCATATCCTTCTCCTTCACCACTAATTTCAACACCTTCAACATAAAAACTTCCATCTATATTACTTAAAATCAACTCGCTTAAAAAAATCTCATCAATAACTCCATTTTGTTCTACAACTAATTTAGAATTAATAGGCAATAACTCCCCATATTTCAGATTAAGTCTCAAACTTCCAGTTATATTTTCCCCAGCAACATAAGAATCTTGAATATTTAAACTAACTTTTCCAGTAATGCTTGTCTGATAAATAAAAAATCCTGCAATAATTAATAAAATTAATATAGGAATAACCAATAAAACAATTTTCAACTTAGGCAAAATAGATTTAGAAGTTGTTCCACCACCCACAAAAGATTTCTTCTTATTTTTCTTCATGTATTTTTTATATTCCTTCTTCCCGCCAATATAAATTTTCTTCACACTATCGCCGTCCCTATAAGAATGATAATAATAAGGTCCATGTTTCCTGCCTCTTTTATAAACATATTTCTTATACACCATCTTTTACAAACAACTCTTTAAAACAATTAGATGTAGAACAATCAGTTTAAATAGGTTACGATAACTTATTTTAGAAGAAATTCTTGATGTTAGAATGTAAAATAACTAATCTTACTAATCGACTACAAACCATAAATCAATAGAATTTATACTTTATTTAATATTTTACTTAAATCTCACAATTATTTAAACTCCACAGAAGAGTAGTTTAAGCTTTTCATCTCCCAAACTTAATCATCTCATCTCTCGAACATAATATTATTATAAATTATAAGTATTATTTTTCCTTCTTCTCCTTCCTAACCCAATTAACTTTCCGCGGGTCTCTTTTCAGATTATAATTTCTTCTGCACTTGCTCGAACAAAAATGCAGAGACTTGCCGCTAAATAAAAAAATAGTCAACCCTCTTGGAAACTCATAATTTTTTTTACAAAATGAACATGTTGGCATTTTAAATCTTTTTTATTATTTACTTTATATTATTTTTTTATCTTGAATCTCTATAAAATATTACGTTTCAAAGAGGAGTAGCTTAAGCTTTCCATCTATTATAGTTTTTCTTTGTTCAAACTTGTCTTTTATCTAAAAAGAAAGTTTGATTTTATAAGATATTGATATAATATTTAACTAAAAACCCCCTTAGAAACTTTTGTCTTAATCCTTCTTGCTTCAATCTGAGTTTCTCTTAACATTAAAACATCTTTTTTCCTTACAGGACCTTTCACATTTCTTCTCATAACTTTTCCTTTATCTCTGCCCTGCAAAACCCTGCATCTAACCTGAGTAACCTCCCCCCTTGCACCTGTCCGCCCGACAATCCCCTCAACAATAGCAGGCACAGCTGTTTCTAATAAAAGTCCGGCAGCCCCTTTAAAACCACTGCCTTGCCCTTGTCTTATTTTCTGAGTCTTGCTTCCCATTTTATATTTTTGAAATTTTATTTTATTTTCTGAATCTTAACAAATCCTAAGCTCCTCAGATGAGCAACTTAATCTTTTTACCTCATCCCCTTAACATTTCATAAGATATTAGTTTATAATATTATTTTTTATCTAACTGAGTTTTCACAAAACCCTCAAAATCCTTTTCTGCATCTCCAAACTCAATCACACAAACTGCAGCACACCCGACATTAATCCCAGCAGCAATCCCTAATTTTTCTTTTTTATCAGCTTCCATACAGGGAATATTTTTCTCCTTGCATAAAATTGGCAAGTGTTGAATTATTTCCTTGGGCTCAACATCTGCCCCATAAGAAACCAGTTTTGCAGTTCCTCTCTCAATTGCTTTTGTAACTTCGTTTGTGCCTTTCTCAACTTTGCCGGTCTTTCTTGCTTTCTCAATTATTTCATATATTGATACCATTTTATTAATCCACAAACCAAATAATAGAAGCATGATGCCTCACATCAGTTCATTGGCGAGCAAAAGGATTTTTACATATTTGTTATATAATAAGCAAAATACTTTTGCGAGTTTATTCTAAATAGAAAATTTGGGTTTATAAAGTTTTTTACTTAGTTTTCTTCAAATATAATTCCATATCTGTAAATGTAAGCACTTCATAAAAAGGTTTATCTAAAATTTTGTAAATATTCCCTATCTCTACAGGATCTAATGTTCCATTTTCATTAGCATCTGCAGCGATTGTTACTTTGTTGATTAAATTTTGTCTTTTAATCTCGTATTTAGAATCACCTGCTGAACACAAAAGTGCAAGCCCACAAATAGCAGCAATTTCTAATGCTACGCAAACATCTCCTCCACATCTAACCCATCTTTTAAATCCATCCCAACCAACTCCATAATTAGGTATTCTATATTCTCTATCTATTGGATCATCTTTTTTCTTAAACATAAAAATACAAACAAAAAAGACTTAATAAATATTATTATAATATAAAATTTCACTTCCACTTAACCTCAACATCATCAGTCCTCTCCTTAGAATCAATATCTAATTCATCAATCTCCTTGCCACTAACTCCAAGACCTTTACCAAACATTATCTCTCCTAAATAAGCAATCATCCCCCCATTGTCAACTAACAAATCATTAGAAAGAACAAAAAATCTCGCCCCCCTCTCGCTACACATAATCTTGCACATTTCCTGCAGCCGAGAATTGCAGGCAACCCCCCCACCAAGCAATAATTCTTTCTTGCCAGTATGAGCAAGAGCCCTTTCAGCAGCCTCAACAAGCATCGCAAAAACAGTTTCCTGCAATGAAAAAGCTAAATCTTCAATTTTATACCTCTCTGATTCAACCATCTGCCTCAATTTAGTCAAAATCCCAGAAAAACTAACATCCATTCCTTTAATAGAATAAGGCAGCTCAATATATTTGCCCCCTTTAGCTAATTCCTGTATTTTAGGCCCGCCTGGAAAACCAATTCCAGCAAACCTTGCAAAATTATCAATAAAATTTCCAACACCAATATCTAGGGTTTCTCCAAACACTCGATACTTTCCTCCTGCAAAAGCAATTATTTGCGTATTTGCTCCTGAAGCATAAAGCAAAACAGGGTCGCGCGCACCAGTCAGCCCACCAATCTCTAAATGAGCAACGCAGTGATTAACACAAACAACAGG
>JAUUWR010000021.1 GCA_030588935.1 bacterium
GTCTCAATTGTGACAGAAAAGGTACCCCAAGGATAATAGGGTTGTCTCCCCCAATAGTTCAAATTGACGGGGAGGCTTGCTACTCCGCTGTCGGCTCTTCCTATCCTGGCCGTGCATAAGCGACCAAGGGTGATGGAGTTCACAGATTAAAAGGAATCGTTAGCTGGGTTAAGATCGTCGTGAGACAGATTGTTTGATATCTATTAGGTATGTTGTTGTTTGAGTGGAAGGATCCTGTAGTACGAGAGGAACCGGGGTTCGAAGCCTCTGGTGTAACAGTTGTTATGAGCAGGCTGTGCAGCTACGCTTTATATGGATAAGCGCTGAAAGCATCTAAGCACGAAGCCATCCGCAAAACGAAACAACAAAGGCCGTCGCAGAAGACGACGTTGATAGAGTTGATATGTAAGATTCAAGGCAACAAGAATCTCAGTATGCAACTACTAAAAGCCACATTTTTTGAATATGTCTTAAAATAAAGTTAAGTTGTTCTCTGTCTGTATTTTGAATATGATTATATTTTCTAATGAATATAATACACTATAATTAAATATAAATATTCTAATTAATAAAATTAATAATGCCACAAAATATTCCTTATCCTGTATCTAAATATGAAAAAGTTCTAAAAAACATTCGTGATGCTTCACAAGAATATTCTTCTGCACTTAAAAAAGAAATTAAAATAATAAGTTTTTGGTTATGTGAACAAGATAATGAATCTGAAGATTATAGCCTAAAGCAAAATGAAGATGGTAATTTTAGTTTTTATTGTGATAATGATAGAGTTTCTATTAGAAATTTAGCTGAAAAAATTCAGAGATATGATGAAAGGGGTGTTAATATTCCTCCAGAACAAATAATAAAAGATTATTTGAAGGAGATAGAACCTTTATTAAAACTACATGAAATTAAGGAAGCAAGAGTTGAAGAGAAAGTCAAAACAAAAATGCAACAATTAGAAAAGATATTATCTGGATAATTTTATATTAAAAATTTGAGAAGACAAGTCTAACTCAAATTTTCTTTTTTATTAATAAGATGTATTTAATAATCGCTTTGCTAATCATCTTCATAGCTAAAAATATTTATAAGATTCTGATAAAATAAAAAAACTTAGGTTGGCGAAGCCTCCTAAGTTTAGTCTGTCTAATTAAGTATAATAATCTTTTTATATTCTGAAAACTTTTATGTTTATGCAAGAAGAAAAAAGGGGTTTAGAGGAATTAACAGAAGAGATAGAAGAATTAGAGCAAGAAAGAAACTTGCGTAAGGAAGAATGGGAGGAAAATCCTTGCAAAGGAAATGAAGATAGTTATTATCTATCAGAAATAAATTTTAATGAGCTGTTAATTAAAAAAACAAAGATTATATTAGATGATTGTTATCAAAAGCTTAATCTTTCTTTAGGGAATATTTGGGGGTATTCTATTTCGAGATTTATTAGAGGTTATGGAAAATTAATGAGTGTAACTGAGAAAGAACTTGAAAAATATTCTAATGAATTGGAGAATTTTCAGAAAAAATTTTATAGATCTCCTTCTAAATCTGAGAAGAAATCAATAAACAGCAAAGTTTAAAAGCCCTTATTTTCTTGATTTATTGAGTGAGACAAACTTTCTTAGAAAGAAAGTTTGAACAAAGAAATAACTTTTCTGAGAAAAGTTAAATCAAAAGCAACTCACTCTACGAGTGAGGTAGTCAACTTACGGAAATTAGCTATTAAATTAGCAAGTGTTGAAATGAACGCTTATTTCTGAGGAAGGTCTGCCCATCTTTAGGGATTTACCTATGACAAAACCATCCGCGAAAGTGGCTTGCTGTGAAGTAAAGCTCTGGTATAGAAACGACACAGTCATCTCTGAGTTGTGAACCATGCGGGGAACTTTGAAGAGATGGATTTGCTGGAACGAGCATCTTGGTTGATGCAAAGGTCTTAGACGCCTGCTTAGGCAGATGTTGGCACAATCTGTCCTTGTTTCGAGGAGATTGACAAAAGGCGGCCTATTCCTCACTCATTTTTTAAAAACCAAAAGATTTATATATCCAGTAAGACTAATCTTACTATCTCAGAAATCAAAGATTTCTGATGATCATCAAAAATAAGGAGAATTTTTGAGATGGTAAATATGAGCATAACAAGGATGAGTTCTAAAGGGCAAGTTGTAATCCCTCAGAATATGAGAAAAGATATTGAAGAAGGAGATAAATTAGTGATTATACAAAATGATAAACAAATAATTTTGAAAAAAATGGAAGATTTTGACGAGAACTTAAAAGAAGATTTAGAATTTGCAAGAAGAACTGAAGAAGCTTGGAAAGAGATTGATAGAGGAAATTTTACTTCTTATTCTAAAGAGGAATTTTTAAAAGAACTTAAAAAATGGTAGTGAATGAGATAAAAGAGAGTGATAATTTCAAGAGGATTTTTAGAAAACTTGATAAAAGTATTAGGATTAAAATTAAAAAAATTCTTTTAAAAATAATAGAAAATCCAGAAATTGGAAAACCTATGAGTTATGGAAGAAAGGGTACAAGAGAACTTTATGTTCCTCCTTTTAGACTATCTTATGCTTATATTCCCCATGAAGATAAAATAATTCTATTAGATTTATATCATAAGAAGATGCAATGATATTATAATTTATATAATTTACAAAATATTACGCTCGGGAGAGGAGATGTTTGAGCTCGCTAAATGAACCATATTAAGAACTTATTAATTTGTAAGATTATAGATAAAAAATAATATAAATCTTTAAAAAGAAAAATTAATTATAATATTAATGGATAAAGATAAACTTGCTGAGATTTTAGATTTTATATCAAGAGAAGCTCCTAAAGATAATATTGTCGCTTTTAGTTTAGATAACCCAAGTTTTTTTGTGTATGATGAAAATTACAGTAGAGTTATTGAAAAACTAAAAGAAAAAAATTATCAAGGAAAGGTAAGTATATTCTATAATTATGATTCTAAGAAAAATTATTCTTGTACTGCTGCTTAATCTTTTTCAATAATTAACTTTAAAAACAGATATTCATTTACTGAGCTACGGGGGAGTAGCTCAGTGGGAGAGCACTACGCTGAAGACGTAGGTGTCGTGAGTTCGATTCTCACCTCCCCCATTTATTTTCGGAAGTTTTATAAATCTCTTTAATCTATATTAAATATCAAAGGAGGGAAAAATGTGTTTGGAAAAACTTTGCGGAAAAATGTGCGGAATGCATAAAAATCCAATTAATTGCCTGCTTCATTTAATAGCCGGGGTGATAATTATTTATGCTCTATGGGTGCACAGTATTACCTGGATAATAATAGGAATTGTAATTGCTTTAGTCGGGCATATAATTCAAGCGCTCTCATCTGGAAAACCAAGGGGAAAGGAAAAGAAAACAAAAAAATTAGGAAATAAAAACAAACTTTTAAAAACAAAAAACGAAGAGTTTGATAAAAAATAATATTAATAATTAAAAAATATTAAGTTTGAGAGATTAGTTTGAATAAGTAAGAAAAGAGATGATTAAGCTCGGAAAATGAGATGCTAAACGCGAACAACTCCTCTTCAAAGTGTAATATTTTGTGAAGTTATAGATAAAAATAAAATAAGCATTATAAGTTAAAAAATAATATAAAAATGATAAAACAAAAAAAAGCGGCTATGGAGTTATCAATCAGCACAATTGTTATAATAGTTTTAGCTATGAGTATGTTAATTTTGGGGTTGGTTTTGATTAGGACGATTTTTACAGGGACTACGGAAAGTATCAATGAACTTAATGAAAAAGTTAAAGGAGAAATAACAGATTTATTTGTTGATGAGTCCAGTAAACTTGTAGTCAAATTGGGTTCAGATAGAACTGCAAGAATAAGAGCTGGTACTGAAAATTTTGGAATAGGTATTGGTGCAAAAACAATTGATGGCTCTACTGTAACGAAGGATTTAAAGTATAAATTAAGTCTTGATGACAGTGCTAGAGAGAATTGTTTAAGCATTTTAAAAACAAAAAAGGCTGAAGAGTTATTTAAACAAAAGATGAGTATTTTTTCAGAATTTGATAGATTTCAAGGGGACACTGCGTTTGCAATAATAGAAATAAGTATTCCTGAAGGAACTCCTCTATGTACACAAAAAGTTTATATTGATGTTCGAGATGGCAACGAAGATCTTGGTCGAGAAGTATTTATAATTGAGGTTGTAAGAAAAGCTTTTTTCTAGAAAAATAATGTGAAAGCAGATGGACAATTTTATACTGCTGATTCTTTTGATGTTAATGTTGAGGGGTAGATTTCATCTTATTTTATTTTTTGGAATTTCTATAAATCTTAAGTTGTGTATATGAGTTGATTTGGCGAACTTTATCTTCTACTTCGTCCCATTAACATTTTATTAAGATATTAGTTTATATAAATAAGCGAGCGAATGAAATGAGCTAGCCTATATCTTCGTAACCTAATATAAAATAAAACCTGTAAAAAGAATAATATTAAAAAGTATAATTCTTATAATTAATTATGGTGTTGAAATTATATAATACATTAAGTAGGAAGAAAGAGGTGTTTAAGCCGATTCATAAAAATAAAGTTGGGATGTATACCTGTGGACCAACAGTATATTGGTATCAGCATATTGGAAATTTAAGGAGTTATATTTTTGCTGATATTTTGAAAAGAGTTTTAAGATATGATAGATACAAAGTTAAACACGTAATGAATGTTACTGATGTTGGACATTTAACTTCTGATTCTGATGAAGGAGAAGATAAAATAGAAAAGGCTGCTAAAAAAGAAGGCAAAAAAGCCCAGGATATAGCTAATTTTTATTGGAAAATTTTTAAACAGGATTTTAAAAAATTAAATATAATAGAGCCCGATATTTGGTGCAAGGCAACTGAACATATTAAAGAACAAATTAATATGATTAAAAAAATAGAAGAAAAGGGGTTTACATATAAAACAAATGATGGGATTTATTTTGATACTTCTAAATTAAAAGATTATGGAAAATTAGTGAGATTGAAAATTAAAGATTTAAAGGCAGGTGCAAGGATAAAAATGGGTGAAAAAAAGAATAAGACTGATTTTGCTTTATGGAAATTTTCTGAAAAACCTGGAATAAGACAGCAAGAATGGAATTCTCCCTGGGGGCTTGGTTTTCCTGGCTGGCATATTGAATGTTCTGCAATGTCTTCAAAATATTTAGGAGAACAGTTTGATATTCACACTGGAGGAGAAGATCTTGCTCCTGTCCACCACACAAATGAGATTGCTCAATCAGAAACTGCTTTTGGGAAAAAACCTTGGGTAAAATATTGGCTTCATGGAGCTTTTTTAACATTTAAAGGTGAGAAAATTAGCAAGAGTAAAGGGGGGCTTTATACAATTGAAGAATTAGAAGAAAAAGGATTTCCTGTTTTAGCTTATAGGTATTTAGTATTAACTGCACATTATAAAAGCCAGTTGAATTTTACAATTAAGAATTTGCAAAATGCTCAGAATTCTTATGAGAGGTTGAAAAGTAATGTATTAGGGTTGAAAGATGATGGAAAGATTAATAAAAAATATTTGAAGGAGTTTGAAAAAGCTATGGATGATGATTTAGATAGTTCTCAAGCTCTTCAGGTTTTATGGGCTTTGGTTAGAGATAGAAGAGCAGAAGGAAAATATCAAACAATTAAAAAAATTGATAGTGTTTTTGGATTGGATTTGTTTAAATTAAAAGTTTCAAAAGAGATTATAAAACTTGCAGAAGAAAGAAAAAGATTCAGAGACAAAAAGAACTGGAAAAAATCT
Organism: bacterium; assembly: GCA_030588935.1. GTDB lineage: Archaea > Nanobdellota > Nanobdellia > Pacearchaeales > GW2011-AR1 > ARS1285. The sequence goes on from JAUUWR010000021.1 coordinate 5,792, forward strand.
GATGAGTTAAGAAAAAAGATTAATAAACAAGGATATGACATTAGTGATGTTGCTGATGGGAATTTTTTTCTTAGTGGGTCACGTGTTGTTATGATGAAAAATGACCAGACAAAAATGCCCAAATAAAAAAGAAAATGAAAAAGACTGCCCATGTTCAGAAACATGGTGTGAAAGACATGGTATTTGTTGTGAATGCATCAAATATCATAAAAGTCATGGTGAGAGGCCGGCTTGTTTGAGGTGATATTTTATTCTATAACCAATAATCAAAAAATATTACGCTATGAAGAAGAGAAGCTTAAACATTGAATTTTAGAGATTATTAAATTAGTAATATATAAAAAGAGCTTCTTATTGTTAATATTATCAAAAAGAAAATGAAATTCCTAAACTTAAAATACAAACCAAAATCTTCAGACTTGCTCTGCTTGTTTAGAGTTGAGCCAAATAAAGTTTCAATGAAAAAAGCAGCTGAGACAATTGCTTTGGAAAGTAGTACTGGAACTTGGAGTGAGTTGACTACTGAAAAAAAATACATGCAAAAACTTGCTGCAAAAGTTTTTTCTATTAAAGGAAATTTTGTTAAGATTGCTTATCCTTGCGAGCTTTTTGAAAAAGGAAATGCCCCGAATATTTTGAGTAGTATAGCTGGAAATATTTTTGGAATGAAGATTGTGAATAATTTAAGGCTTGAGGATATAAAAATTCCTAAGGAGATCTTAAATTCTTTTTATGGGCCTAAATTTGGGATAAAAGGGATAAGAAAGATGATGAAAGTCAAGAATAGACCTTTACTTGGAACTATTATAAAACCTAAACTTGGATTGAGGACAAAAGATCATGCAAAAGTTGCTTATGATGCTTGGGTTGGGGGATGTGATATTGTTAAAGATGATGAAAATTTAGCTTCGCAGAAATTTAATCAGTTTGAAGAGAGATTGGCAAGGAGCTTGGAGAAAGCTAATAAAGCAGAAGAGCAGACAGGTGAGAAAAAAGCTTATCTTGTTAATGGTACTGCTGAAACAAAAGAAATGATGAAACGGGCGCAGTTGGTTGAGGATTTGGGTGGGAAATATGTAATGATTGATATTGTAACTTCTGGATTTAGTGCACTTCAGACATTAAGAGAAGCAGATTTTAAGCTTGCAATTCATGCGCATAGAGCAATGCATGCTGCTTTTACAAGAAATAAAAAACATGGAATCAGTATGATGGTATTGGCTGATATTGCTCGTTTAATTGGAGTAGATCAATTACATATTGGAACAGTTGTTGGGAAATTAGAAGGTTCGCTTGAAGAAGTTTTTGAATTAAATGAAGAAATAGAAAGAAAAACAGTTAAAGAAACTAAAATGAGGCTTGCTCAAGATTGGGAAAAAATTAAATCTGTTTTATCTGTTAGTTCAGGTGGTTTGCATCCTGGGCATGTTCCTTTTTTGATTAAGCATTTGGGGAAGGATTTGGTTTTGCAGTTTGGCGGTGGCATACACGGGCACCCAAAAGGAACTCTTCGCGGTGCGATAGCTGCAAGGCAGGCAATTGAGGCTACAATGCAGAGAATTTCTTTGAAAAAATATTCTAAAAATCATATTGAGTTGAAGGATGCTTTGGAGTGTTGGAAATGAATCTTTAAATAACCTTAATTCTAAAATTTGAAAAAGAGGAAATGAAAACATATAAAAAATGCAATTCAAGAGAGATGTCATTAATTGATACTCAGGCTTGGAATGAAGGAGATACACAAGAATTAAAAAAATGGATTAATTGGGATTATGAAAGACATTATTTTATAAATAATAATGGGATAGTTGATTTGTTTTATGAAATGGATGATGGTGATGAATTTTATGAGATAGTTAAAGAAAAACTTAAGGAAGAAAGATTTTTAGATAGATTAATTGAATATTTTATAAATGAAGTGGCTAAAGGGAGAGAGATTCTTAAAAAAGATTTATTTAAAAAAGATATAATTGAATTATATAATATAATTGTGAAAATTTGGCCAGGAACCAGTATTTTTGATATTATATCTGGTTACCCAGAGATAGTTTTTAATAATGAAAAAATTATAAATAGATTATTAGAAACAAGAAATGAATATGGAGAATTTATGTATGAAGTTAGTGAGATAATTTTAAAATCAATCCCTAAAATCTATCCTGAAATAAATGGTTTTGAGGATGTTATTATAATCCAGGAATTTGAAAATGGGAGGTTTCCTTCAAAACAAGAATTAGAAAAAAGAAAAAAATATTATACTCTTTATAGTCATTATCTTGAGACTGATATTTCTTTTGAAGAAGTTGCTAAAGAGCATGAGTTTGAGATTGTTGAAGAGATTTTGAATGAGGTTAATGAAGTTAGAGGAGACATTGCTATGAGGGGAAAAGCGCGCGGGATTGTGAAAATAATTTTTAAAACTGAAGATTGTAATGAAGTTGAAATAGGAAATATTTTAGTTGCTCCTATGACAACTCCCGACCATATAATTGCTATGGACAAAGCAAGTGCTTTTGTGACAGATGAAGGAGGAATTACCTGTCATGCAGCAATTGTTGCAAGAGAATTTGGAAAGCCGTGTATTGTCGGCACACACAATGCTACTAAAGTGTTTAAAGACGGTGATTTAGTTTTTGTTGATGCTGATGAAGGGGTTGTTAGGAAGGTTGTTTGAATCTTTAAATTAATATTATTAAAAAATTGGGAAGCCATAGCTAACCTAATTTTCTTTCTAACTGATAATGTAAAAAATTATATCTTTTTGAATTTTGAGGGTAAGAGAGAATATAAGTAATATTTAGTGGTTAAATTGGATTAACAATGCACAAAAGCTTAAAAACCCCTTTTCTATCGTAATTTTATGCTAAAAAGAAAAAAACCTATGAAAGATTACAGAAACTGCCGATGGTTTTTTACATCTAATAATGTGCTGGTTGTAGGTGGGAAATCAGATAAGCAAAATGAAATTGTTATTAAGAATTTTTTGAGGCCGGGTTATACTGTTATGCATACTTCTGCGCCTGGCAGTTCATTTATGATAATTCAAAGCAATAAGCCAACTAAAAAAGATTTAGATGAGACAGCTGTTGTTTGTGCTTGTTTTTCCCAGCAATGGAAAGAAGACAGGAAAAAAGTAGATGTTGATATCTTCAAAGGAGAGCAGATTTATAAAACTAAATTAATGAAAAAAGGGACTTTCGGTGTTAAGGGCAAAAAGAAAACTGTGAAAGTTAAGCCAGAACTTGTTTTAGTTATTCAAAAAGGAAAATTAAGGGCTGTTCCTTCTGGGACAAAGGAAAAGAAATTGAGCATGATTAAACAAGGAAAATTAACAAAAGAGCAGGCTGCTGAAAAAATTGCAAAAATCATTAAAGATAAATTTGATTTTCCTGTTTCAAAAGATGAAATTATGCAGGCGATACCGAGTGATAAGATTGGTGTTAAATGATTTATTCTATTTTCTTATAGTTTACAAAATATTACGCTCTAAAGGTGAGAGGATTAAGTGAGAACAACTCATCAACAAAGCTTAATAATTGTAAGGATATAGGTAAAAATTAAACATTAAATGAACTTCTTTTTAGTATATAAATGTTTAAAAGTTTGAAGGGTTTTGTTGGGTTATGATTCAAAGAGGGAATTGTCTTTGCGGAAAATCTAGGATTTTAATGAATCTATTTGAAAAAGACTTAAATAATGGAAAAAAATTTCATGATAAACTTTTTCATAGAGCTTATTATGCTGGAATAAAGATTATTGATATAGAAGATCTTATACAAGATTATTATATAAGTACAAGTAATAGCATAAAAAATTTTAGAGAAGAAATTACTGAATGTGCAGATCTTTCTAATGATAAGGCATTAGGTCCTTATTTAGGTGCTGGTTTTAACTATAGAATTAGGACGTTCATAAGAGAAAAGGCTAGAACTAATTTGTCTTTCTTTTCTGAAGTAGAAAAAGAAGATTATCAAATCCTTCAACAATGTGGGCATGATAAAAGGCAAGAACTCCCTAAAGAGAGAGCAATCAAAAAAGAACTAATAGAAAAAATGATGACTGCATTTCCAAAACTTAGAGAAAGAGATAGAACAATTCTTTCATTATTTTACTTTTCAGGATTTAAATATAGAGAAATTTCAAAACAATTAGATATTCCTATGGGAACTGTTCCAACCAGATTAACTGTAGCTAAAAAAAGATTAAGAAAGCTTGCCTCATTAGTTAATTAATCCCAAAATATAAAAACTTGTTTTTTCTTGTTTTAACATGCAAAAAGAAATGCAATTGGGCAAGAAAGGGCTCACTCAGGAATTTATCAAGAATATTGAAACAAAACTTAATAAATATAGAAATGCTAGTCTTAAAATAAGTGTTTTAAGAAGTGCGCGTGAAAGCAAGCAAGATGTTAAAAATTATGCTGAGGAGATTATAAAAAAATTAGGGCCAAAATTTACTTATAAGACAATTGGATTTTCGATTTTTTTGAGGAAGTGGAGGAAGGCTCGATAGATTTATAAAGCATTTTAATTCTTTATTTCTAAGCTAAAAGGTATATTACCTATCTAATGCTGTAAAGCATGGCTAAAAAAATATTAATATCTTATGAAATACTAAGGTGGTAAGATGAGTCGCTTAAGCTTCTGATTCGAACCATAAATATTTTACAAGATTCCAAAAAAATAAATTAAAAAATGAAAACATCACCAGTATATGAAATACCTGCAGATGAATATAATAAAAAATTAGCTGTTGTGCTGAAAGCTATACCTGAATTTAAAGAACCTGAATGGGTTGCTTTTGTTAAAACAGGTGTTGCAAAGAAAAGGCCGCCTCAAGAAAAAGATTTTTGGTTCAAGAGAGCTGCTTCTATTTTAAGGCAGATTTACATTCATAAAACAGTTGGTACAAATAGATTGAGAACAAGATATGGAAGCAAGAAGAACAGAGGCATGAGGCCTGAGAGATTTAAAAAAGCTTCTGGAAAAATTATTAGAGTGATATTGCAGCAGGCAGAAGCTGCAGAACTTTTGGAAAAATATAATGAAGCTGGAAAAAGAGCTGGAAGGAGATTGACTGAGAAAGGGAAGGAGTTGTTGGAAAGGATTGGAGGTGAGGAATAAAATGGGAAGATTAGCAATCATGTTAAATAAAGATATAGAAACAGAAAGGGAATTTTACATATTTCCAAAAAATATTTCAGATATAACTCAAGTAAATACGATAACTTATGGTAAAAAAATTGGACGGTTAAGAAGAGTAATTGACAGCAGTTCATTAAGATTATACGTAAATGCGTCAAAAGATATGGCAGTATTAAGAAGAGAAGTTGTTGATAGAGAGTATGAGGGAATAGAAAATCTTGTTGAAGGAATAAAATCTGGAGAAATTAAATATTCAGAAAATGAAAAGAGATTTGTAAAATGCCAAAGAAAATGAGAAAAAGGTATCAGAAAAAAATTAAGCTTAGCAAAGCGAACAGAAGAACTAAATGGGCTCCTGTTTGGGTTGTGCTGAAAAAATTAGGAACAGGAAAAAGAGCTCATCCTTCGGCAATTACTCGTTCAAGAAGAAGCTGGAGAAGAACAAAATTAAAAATTAAACCAAGGAGGCAGAAGAAACAGCAGTTGGGTTAGGGGATATATCAGGCTCGCTCACTTTGTTCGCTCGCTTATTTAATGATATTAATATCTCACAAAAATATTAATTAGAAAGATGAGAAACTTAAGCTACTCATAACAGAAATTAGTAATACATAAAGATTCCAAAAATAAAATAATATAAAAAAATAAAATAACAAAATGGTAAAGAAAAAACCAGCAGAACCAAAGATTATTTTGGAAAGAGAATATATTGTTCCTTTAAGAAAGGAATGGCTGAAAGTTCCAAAATATAAACGGGCGAATAAAGCTGTTAAGGCATTAAAACAATTTATAGCTAGGCATATGAAAGTTTATGACAGAGATTTAAGAAAAATAAAAGTTGAGATTGATTTAAATAATGAGATGAGGTTCAGGGGGATGAAAAAGCCGCCTGCGAAGATTAAAGTTAAAGCTAAAAAATTTGATGATGGTATTGTTAAAGTTGAATTAGTTGATATTCCCGCAAATATTAAGTTTAAGAGATTAAAAGAGGAAAAGAAAAAAGCAGAGTTTGATAAAAAGGCAAAAGCTAAAGAAGCTGAGAAAAAAGAAGCTAAAGAAATAAAGCCAGAGGAGCCAAAGAAAGAGGAGACTGAAGAAGCAAAAGAAAAAGAAGCTGCTTCAAAAGATGAAACTTTGAAACTTGCAAAAGAACAAGCTAAAGAAATTAAGCATGTTGCAAAAGACAAGAAAGTTCAGATTCAGAGGAAGGCGCTGGCGAAGTAAATTTTTTAATGTTGATTCTCTAAAATGAATTTTGCAACTGATTCTGCATCATATGTAAAACAAGGCATATCTGAGTTTAAATTTGTATAATCTGTACTTGAGCAAGGAGAAATTATAAGAGCTACTTTTGTTTTAGGATATTGGGCGACTACTTCTGGAATTGTTCCTTGTCTTTTAAGTCCTGGATGATATAATAAGACAGGATAATTATTTAAATCAAACTCTTGTGAAAATTCTTCCAGGGTGCTCCTTGCGTCTAATTGGATCCCTTTCTCTCTGAGTTCCATGGCAAATAATACATGTAACCCTCCTTCATAATCTATCCACGCACATTTTGGTTTCATAAGAATATTTAAATAAATTGATTTTTAAAGATTTATATGCTAAATTCCTTATATTAAAAATACTTTCTCACGATATTGAGCCTGGAAAAACCTCTTATCGAAAGACTTAAATAATACTCTTGTCTAGATATTATATGCCACAGGGAGGCTGTTAATCTCTTTGAGAGCCCTGAACTGTATCCCAGTTGTGTTGAACACTGGGAATTTTTATTATGGTTATTAGAATCTGTGTTTATATTGACGGAGCTAATTTTTATGGTGGGATGTGTTCTATTAATCCAAGATATACAGATACAAAATTTGATTTTGAGAATTACCTCAGGTATCTTGTTGGAAAAAATAAACTTGTTAAAATTTATTATTATAATGCTTTTGTTAAAAAAAGAATTAACTCTAAAATTTGGAATAAACAAAGGAGATTATTCTGGAGACTAAACAGAATAAAAAAGTGTAAGGTTACCTTATGTACTAAAAAATCAAGATTAAACCTTTTAGGAGAAGAATACCACGCAATCAAAGGAGATGATATTAATCTTGCATTAGATATGCAAGGAGATGCTTATGAGAATAAATATGATCAAGCAATTTTAATTTCCTCTGATGGAGATTTTATTCCATTAATTAAAAAAGTTAAAAAACTAAATAAAGAAATTGAGGTTTGTTATTTTGAAGATTGTGTTTCTAAACAATTATTAAGAGAAGCACATAACCTTAGATTAATTAATAAAAAAATCTTAAGGAAATTTTTCTTTAAAAGTTAGATAAAAATGAAAAACCCCGCCCTAAAGGGCGAGGTATCAATTAAATAAAATGTTAAGACAAATCGAGCCAAGGTTGAGAAGAACTGATGTAATGTTCAACAG
>JAUUWR010000093.1 GCA_030588935.1 bacterium
GTAGCTGAAGTCTAAGGAAGCTGAGTTTGAGAATAAGAAGACTGAATTGGCGTTGGATATACAGGAGAGGGCGAAGAATTTGTTTAAGTAGTTGTGTTAGGGCTTAGATAATCTTACTATTAAGGATAGAAAGCATAGCTAAAAACAGAGAAGGTGATTTAAAAGATTCAGATAAGTTAATTGAAGAGATAAGTAAGAAAAAAATTGATAATTCTTAATAACTTTTATACTTTTGAGGAGAATTTAAAGCTTTGTGTTTGATAAAATACTAATTACCAATCTACTAAATTATAGAAAAATCTATTTAATATTCTAAAACAGGATTAAGAATTATCTTATTTTTTAACATTAACTGCTTTTGGACCCCTGTCCCCTTCTTCAACATCAAAAGTAACTTCATCGTCTTCGTCTATAGGTCCTTGCTTTATTCCAGATTCATGAACAAAATATTCTTTATTATCTTCTCCGGCTATAAATCCAAATCTCTTTGCTCTATTGAAAAATTTAACTTTTCCTTTCATTTTATCCTCCTGTAAATTTAATTTTGCTCTTTCTATTGGCGCCATTTTATAGTTCTGTATTAGCAATCTAGTGCAATACCGTTATGCGAACAGAGCTTAATATAGGATTATTGAGAGAAATTAGCTTATAAACATTATGGATTTTAGAATAGTAAACCAAAAAATTACTTTTTATAAAAATCAGATAAATGAGGAATTAATATTTTGCTCCAGCTTTCAAATCTGTCAGAATTCTGAGTCATTTCATCAAAAGATTGCATACCAATCGCAGTAATAGATGTCTCCTTTGCTTCCACAGTTCCTCTTATATGCATTGTATAAATAAGTCCAAAATGAACTCTATCTACAGGAGGGTTATATGACATTAATGTACCAATTAATTTTGGTGGAGAATATTCTCCTTTTATCTTAATTTCTTCTTCCATTACTTCTCTTTTCACACATTTTTCAATATATTTAGGTCCATCTTCTTTGCTAATATGCCCTCCAAAACCAATTGAATGTTGTCCAAATAATCTTTCCTCGCCAAAATCTCGTATATTAGCTGCTCTAACATATGCAAATATTTCTTTGTCTTGACCAAAAAGCAAAACATAAGGAATTACTTGCAAAATTTCTTCATCAGTTTCACAATCATAACGAGACTGAAAAAATCCCTTATTGTTTATTTCCTTTTTTAATTTTTTAGCTGTCCCTACCCCTAATAATTCAAAACCCTCTCTTGTTTTTCTAAAACCATTCAAGATTTTGGCATCATGAACTAGGACTTCTCTATCAAGTTTTCTATAATCTCTTGCAGCTATCTTAAAGTCAAATTTTTTAAAGTGTTTTGAAACTCGGGGTCCTAACTGCCCTTGATAATGTGATTGTGTTTTCTTTTCTCCATATAATTTATCAGGGATTTGATTTGTTCTAAAAAATTCTAAGGCACTTGCTTGTCTTTCATCATTTGGGTCTAATGTAATCCCTCCAGTTTCATTAATGCATACTTCAAAAACCAAATCTCCTTTAAATCCAGGATCTACAAAACCTGCTTCATGCCGTTTGCCTCTCATTCCTGAGCCATAATGTCTTCTTAATTCACAACTTAAATGTGGGGGGATATTTAATTTTCCTTTTGAAGCAATTAAATAACTTTCTCCTCCATATAATTTTATTTTTCCATTTCTATTAATTTTAACAGGTTCAAAAAATTCTTCTGCATTATAAAAGTTTGTTTTTGAAAGATCAATTGGCATTGGATTTTGTCTAGCCCTTAATGCAACAATACCACTTGTATGTTCGCCACTTAAATCTAATTTAATTTGTAAACCATCATCAGTAACTATTGGAGCCTCTTTCTTGTCTTTTTTTAAACATAGCAAAGGATTTTTTTTAAATTCTTCTAGTATTTCTTTCTGACTTAATGAAACATCTAAACCATTAAAAAATCTTAATTGATTTAAACTAAGACCAGGATGCACTATTTTATTAAAAGCAGTTGGTTGCACAAGCAGCCATGTTTGAAGCGGTTCATCTGTTTTACACTGATAGTGGATTTCATCAAAATCAAGATTAGAATCTGAAACCATTCTAACTAAAGGAAATAATCTGCCCGTACTGCTTTTTGGAGAAGATTTAACTCTTTCTCCATAATGTAAAGTAATTTTTTCTTCTAAAGGAACTAAATAAGTAAATCCTCTTTTAAGCTCAAAACCACCAGAAATATTAATTTTTGGTCTCTGTCTTTTTGGAAGACGCAACAAAGCCCTACGAACTTCTTCATCCGGCTTACTAGGGCCAAATATAGATTGTTCTTCTTTATCTAAAATACGAACTTCATCACCTATTGTTGGTTCAAAAGAGGATGGTTGTACTCTTGATTCAAGATTCAAATCTTCAAAAAAACCATCCGCATTTAGTAATAGATTTGATTGATTTACTTTTATATCTCCTTTTCGGATTTTATCTCTTATTTGTTGAGACACAAGACAATAACCTTCTTCTCTCCTTTTCATAATTTTTAATAATTATTAGTGAATTTAAATATAATTATACTTTGAAGTATACTAATTTTTCTTTTTAAAAATAGCGGGAGAAGGATTTGAACCTCCGACCTCGAGGTTATGGGCCTCGCGAGCACTCCAGACTGCTCCATCCCGCTATGATAATTTGGATACAAATAGACTTTTAAAGTTTGCTATATTGATAAATTTATATGACTTAACACTTAATATTATTGAAAAATTAGGAGGCTTCACCAACCCAATTTTTTTTTAACTTATAGTATTAAAATTATTCACTCTCGACAAAGGATATGAGTAAGCTACTCATTAACCAAGATTAATCTTTTAATAAATTCCAAAAAATAAAATAAGCTAATAAAAATGAAAGTTTTAGGTATTGATGAAGCAGGAAGAGGCCCTGTAATCGGCCCAATGATTATTGCAGGTGTCATGATTGAAGAAGGAAGAGAGAAAATGCTTGGAGAGGTTAAAGATTCTAAGTTTTTATATCATAATAAAAGAATCAAACTTGCGAAACATATAAAAGAGAATTTTGAATACAAGATAATTATAGTTTCCCCTTCTGAAATTGATGACGCACTTAATTCTGAAGATTTGAATTTAAACTGGCTTGAAGCTCACAAACAAGCAGAAATAATAAATTCACTAAAACCAGATGTTGCAATAATAGATGCTCCAAGCATTAATGCTTTTAAATTTAAAGAGTACCTTAAAAATCTTCTTAATAATAAAAAAATTAAACTTATAGTCGAGCATAAAGCAGATGCAAACTATCCAATTTGTTCTGCTGCTTCAATAATAGCAAAAGTTAAAAGAGAAGATGAAATGAAGAAAATAAAAAAGAAATATGGGAAAACAGGCCCGGGATATCCTTCAAATCAAACAACGCAAGATTTTGTAAGAAAACATGGGAAAAAATATCCTGAAATAATGAGACAACCCTGGGCAACATATAAGAGGTATCATGGTGGGAAGGGGCAGAAGGGGTTG
>JAUUWR010000094.1 GCA_030588935.1 bacterium
GACTTGGCCAATTATTCATGATACCTTAATTGGTGTTCTCAAAAAAGATCCCATATTAGGGATGTTATTCAAATTTCCACCCAAGATTAAGGAAATAACTCTTGAAGCAGGAGAATCAGAAGAGGTCAGCATTGTTCTTGACTTAGATAGCGATGCAGAAGGAGACAAAGAATTCACAATCAAAGCAACTTATGACGAGCAAACAACTGAACAAAAAGTAGCATTATCAGTTGAAAAATCGGCAACAGCAGGAATAACAGGAGCAGCAGTAGGAGACCATGTAAGAACTAACTGGTTTATTTACTTAATTGCAATAATTAACATCATTTTAATAATAGCAATAATTGCAGTTGTTAAAAGCATGGTAGGAAGAACTCCTGCTACTAGATGATTATTTATATAGTTTTTTTATTCGATATATTATTATTTCTAATAACTTAATAAAAGATGATGGCTCGAGGTAGAAGCTTAAGCTATTCTTCTCTAAAGCTTAATAAATTTACACATTATTGGATAAAATAAAAAATTAGAGGTTTATTAAGGAAGGGTGACTTGTTAGGAAAACGTAGTTTTCATACGATTCTCTAATTTTTATAAAATTCCAGAATAAAATTAAAATCACTTACTAATTCTTAACTTCCTCATCAATTTCAAACCCAAATCATATTTCTCTTCTATTTTAACCATCACAAAACCAATCAAATAACCAATAAGTGCCCCTGCCAAAACATCTGATAAATAATGCAAGCCAAAATAAGTTCTTGAAAAAGCAACTAAACACGCGAAAACAAACCAGACATATTTAAGTTTTCTAAACTCTTTGTTAAGCACAGGCAATGCTGAGAATACTAAAACTGCCTGAAAGCTCGGAAATGAGAAATTCCAGGTTGAAAAATTATCTTTCACAAAATAAATCGCTATCTGCAAGGCAGAAACCAGTCCTTTTTGAAACGGCCTTGGCCTGGCGACAATAACTTTAATTAAGTAACTCATAATAACAGCAAAAAAACTTGATAGCCACAAAGGCAAAATCCATCTTCTTTTATGTTCTTTCCATAAAAACAAGCTGGTTAAAAAAAAGAAAATAATAAATGCATTACTTGCAAAAGCCACACTCAAAAAAGCATAATCCAGATATATTATTCTTAATGATGCGATGAATCTTATAATGCCCGCATCATTTAAAAAAGCCAGCATACTCAATTCAATAAACAATACCAAAACAAGGATGAGTATCTTTCTCTTATTTATCTTCTCTTTTTTCATAAACCTGGTTAGGATTAACTATTTAAATATCTTTTTACTATAATAATCAGTAACTTATAAAATATTAAGCTTTAAAGATGAGAAGCTTAAGTAAACAAAAGAACACAAGAAAACTCATCTGAGTAATGTAATTATTTACAACATTCCAGATAGAAAAATAAAACAAAATGCCAAAAAAGAAAAACAAAATTAACAAAAAACTATTTAATCTTTCATCAAGATATCTAATCTTATTAGGACTTATGTTTACTCTGCCAATCATCTATAAGATTTTTACTCCCTTGACAGTTTATGCTACAGGAGGGTTATTAAAATTACTTTATAATGTTTCAATAAACGGAGTCATGATAAAAATAATGCCAAGCACACTAATCAAAATAGTTCCTGCTTGTGTTGCAGGCTCTGCTTACCTTCTTTCATTAATTTTAAATTTATCAGTTCCAATGAAAATAAAAAAAAGAGCACATTCAATTTTATTTGCTTTCACATTACTATTCATCTTAAATGTCCTAAGAATTTTCTTTTTATCAATTCTTCTAGTAAACAAATTCCAATTTTTCAATCTAACCCACAAATTATTTTGGTATGTACTAAGCACAATCTTTGTCATAGCAATCTGGTTCTTAACTATTAAATTATTTAAAATAAAGGAAATTCCTGTATACTCTGATATTGGGTATTTGGTTAAGAATATAAAGAAAGGGTAATTTTTATTATCATAATATACCAATTTAATTTTAAATATGGGATTATAAGAAGTTTTATAAATAATGTGTTTATTATTTTATACAGATGAAAAACAAAAATTATATTGTGTTGGGTATTTTAGTAGTTTTGATAATTATGAGTATGTTTAGCATGGTTAGTGCTGGTACTGGTGGTTCTCCAGCTCCTAAATGGACAGATACTTTTATTGTGACAAGTGATGAGCTTGATGAAGGTTATACAAAAGAATTAACAAAGAAACAGAGATTGAGAGTTAGGATTGGAGAAAAAGGTTATTATGTTGGTGTTACAGATTTGACAGATTCAAATGTAACCTTTGAGATTTTGGGGAAAAATTATTATAGTGTGATTACAGATTCAAATGTAGCCATGAGAGTTGCACTAGTAGAAACACAAGCAATTTTAGTAGTTGGAGAGGTAAGGGAATTTTATTTTGAGGAAGATAGTTATTATGGTGTTAGCATTAAGATAAATTCAATTGAAGATAATAAAGCAAATATTACTATTAAGAAGTCGGATGAAAGTAAAAGAGAGATAATTTTGGAAGGATATGTGAATGAATCTATTAAAGATTCAATTTTAATTAAAAATAGGCTGAATAACTCTATAGAAGGAGGGATGTTTGTTTTTGATAAGGAACATCAATGTAATTTTAGAGAATGTTATGAAGTAGAATTCACAGAAAAAAAAGATTTTATTTTAGAACCTGGAGAAGAGAAAAATATAGATTTTACAATAATTCCTAGAAAAGCAGGGGTTTGGAAATTTGGAATAAGAGGGCGTATAAATATTTACGAAGCTGGAGAGATTAAGGAAAGTATAAGGCCTGTTTTTTTCACCATTACTTTAAATGTAGAAGAAGAACTGAAGGAAAACATTACAGAAATAATAAATCAGACACAACAAACTGAGAAAATTTTTATACAAGATAAAGAGGTTACAATAGAAAAAGATTCTGAAGGGATTAGTATTTTAAATACAAAAGAAATTTCTGTGAAATCTTCTTTAGAGATTATTGAGGAATCTCAAAAAATATATATTAAAACCTCTGACGGAAACAAAGAATTTAAAATTTTACCAGAAGAAGCAATTTCTAAAATTGGAGAAATTGATAATATTGAGATTAAGATTGAAGAAGAAGATGGTGAAGGAGTATATAGTATCTCTGGGACAAAGGAAGTAAAATTATTTTTTATAATCCCTATTTCAGCAGAAGTTGAACAAAAAGTTAATATTGAAACAGGAGAGGTAATATCTGTTAAAAAACCTTGGTGGAGCTTTCTGGCATGGGGGATTTAATTGAAATCAAATAATAAAATCACAAAAACCCCTTAATAAACTCAATCCTTTCCCAAACACTCATAAAAGGAACTCTCACAATTTTATATCCTAATTCTTCATAAACCTTATGGATTACTTTATGAATCTCTTTAGCTTCTTCTTTGCTTTCTTTTCTAA
>JAUUWR010000098.1 GCA_030588935.1 bacterium
AAATTAATTGCAAAACAAGGAATTGATGTGCATGTATATCCTACTAGAACTTCCAAAGAGAATATACCTAAAAAAAACATCCATATACATAAACCACTTCCAAATCTAGAACTTAATAAGATAATGGGAAAATATCATTACGGATTAGTTGCTGCTTTTTTCAATAAGAAAGTAGTAGACAAAAGATTATCAAAAACCACTGCTGGTGGTAATAAAATATTTTCTTATCTTGAAGCAGGAATCCCTATAATTGTTGACAATGAAACAGAATTTCCTTTGAAACTAGTAAGAAAGTATAAATGCGGAATTGTTGTTTCTAAAAACGATTTATCAAATTTAAAAGAAATATTAGAAAAACAAAATTATTCTAGGTTATTGAAAGGAGTAAAAAAAGCGAGGGAAGAATTGAGGATAAGTAAACATATAAAAAGATTATTGATAGAATTAACAGAAGGCTTAAATTAAAAAAATAAATTTAGTTTTTTCTATGAAAATACCCTTTTCTGATCCTCTTTGTATGGTAAGAAGGTTATTAAAAAAAGGTTCGGTTTCAGTCAAAACATACCAATAGAAATATTTAAAAATCAAAGCAATAAAGAACTTTTAGAATGAAACTAAAGAAGATTTTATTAACAACTATACCCACAAGGGCAATTCAGAGATTGGACAAGAAAAGAGATAACCAAAAGAGGAAAATATGTTAGAAAATAAAATGGAAATAACAAAATGTTTAATTTGTTCTAATGAAAGTTTCTTTATTAAATCTTTTAAAGAAAATCTTATCTATAAATGTAATTCTTGTAACTTGGAGTTTGTAGATCCAATTCCGAGTAAAAAAGAATTAGATAATTTTTACTTAGATTATAATAATCCACGAGCGAGGGAAGATATAAGTAAAAAAAATGCAAAAAAAAATATAGAATATCTAAAAAAATATGGTTTAACAAAGAAAAGTAGATTGTTGGATTTTGGATGTGGAGATAATTTTTTTATTCAACAAGGAAATTTAGAAAATTGGTTTGGATATGATAAATATACTCAACCCATTATGCCTCCAGAAAAGTTTGATTTTATAACATTATGGGGAGTATTAGAACATCTTGTTAATCCTGTAGAAACTTTAGAATCTCTGATACAAAAACTCAATAAAAATGGTAAAATAATTTTAACAACTGTTGGGACAGAAACTGGAATTAATTATCAGTATAAAGTCCCAGAGCATATTACTTGGTGGAATAAAAAATCAGTAAAAGAATTATTTAATAAAACAAAATTAGAATTAAGAGAGATTTCTAATTATTTTATGTATCAAAATCCTAAAGTTTATCTAGATTGTGTGTTAAATGCAGGTAGAGTTCCAGAAAAACTCAAAAAATTAATAACCTTAAATATAGAAGAAGATATTTATGTTCTAACAAATGAAATATTTATTGTAGGAGAGAAAGTTTAGGTGACATCCTCCCACGACCTAACTCAGTTGAAAATATAAAGATCGGAATCGAAAGAATGAAATATGTCCTAAAAAATAGATAATAAGAATTAATTAAATTTAAATATACTCAATAATAGAAAAGAAACAGGCAGAGTAAGAGAAAATGAAATTATCAGATTATGTTGCAGGTTTTTTAGCAAAACAAGGGATTAAGCATACATTTGGAATTACAGGCGGGGCTATCGTGCATATAATAGACTCTATATATAAAAACTCCAACTTGGAGCACATATGCACTCATCATGAACAAACTGCTGCCATGGCAGCAGATGCGTACTCTAGAATTACAGGTAATTTTGGTGTTGGTATAACAACCAGTGGTCCAGGAGGAACTAATTTAATAACCGGAATTTGTTGTGCTTATTATGATTCTATTCCTACGTTATATATAACTGGCCAAGTCCCTACTTCTCAGCTAAAAAGAAAAAGTAAAGTAAGGCAGATAGGATTCCAAGAAACAGATGTTACCAGTATTGTTAAATCAATTACAAAATATTGTTCTTTAGTTGATAATCCAAAAAAAATAAAATATGAATTAGAAAAAGCTGTTTATCTGGCTAAAACAGGAAGGCCAGGCCCAGTTTTATTAGATATAGCAGATGATGTCCAAAGAGCAGATGTCAATCCTAAAGATTTAGAATCTTTTGTTGCTCCTAATAATCCAACCAAAAATAGTAATTTAGAAGAAAAAATAAATCAAACTTTAGAATTAATTAAAAAATCTCAGAGGCCAGTAATTATATTTGGTGGGGGTGTTAAGCTTGGTAAAGCACAAGAAAAAGCTAAAGAATTTGCCGACAAATTAAAGTATCCTATAGCATTAACATGGGCAACTATGGATATGTTTCCAGACGATTATCCTTTATTAATTAGAGATTTTGGTGTAGCAGCCAATAGGGCTGGTAATTTTGCAGTACAAAATTCAGACTTAATTTTAGCAATTGGGACAAGATTAGATACCCATGAAACAGGAAATGAGGCAAGTACTTTTGCAAGAGAAGCAAAAAAAATTGTTGTTGATATTGATAAGTCAGAATTAGACAAATACAAAGATAGAGGGCCAAAAGTAGATATAAGTATTAATTGTGGTGTTGGGGATTTTTTTAATTATATAAATCCTAAAGTAAATAAAGGTAAAACACAAAACATTTCAGGGTGGGTTGACAAAATAAGAGAGTGGAGAAAAAAATATCCTATTTGTTTACCTGAATACTACAATCAGGATAAGGTAAACCCATATGTTTTTATGGATACTCTTTCTAAAGAATCATCAGAAGGAGATATAATCATTACAGATGCTGGAGGAAATCTAACTCAGACCATGCAAGGTTTTAAAGTTAAAAAAGATCAAAGACTTTTTTCTGCTTTTAATCATTCTCCTATGGGCTATTCTCTCCCTGCAAGTATAGGGGCTTGTTTTGCAAATGATAAAAAACCCGTAATTTGTATAATTGGAGATGGAGGAATACAAATGAATATTCAAGAACTTCAGACAATTGTTGAACATGAACTTCCAATAAAGATCTTTCTTATGGAAAATGAAGGATATGGAATTATAAGACAAACACAAGATACTTGGTTGAATTCTAGATATGTTGCTTCTTGTCCAAAAGGGGGAGTATCCTTTCCAGATTTTACAAATGTTGCAAGAGCTTATGGTCTAGGAACAGAAATAATCAAAAATCATAAAGAGCTGAAAGATAAAATAAGAAAAACATTAGACTATGAAGGACCTATTTTATGTAATGTTGAACTTGATCCAAAATCAAAAATAATTCCAAAATTAGAATTTGGAAGGCCAATAGAAGATCAGTCTCCTTATCTTGACAAAAAAGAATTTTTAAAAGAAATGATAGTAAAA
>JAUUWR010000061.1 GCA_030588935.1 bacterium
AACCTATAAGAACACTTAGGACAGCAAATATAAGACTTACTTTTCCCTCTATAATCCCACTTATGAAAGCATTTTTTATTTATACAAGCGACAAACATAATATAGTATGTTAAACATAGTTTATAAACCTCTCTAAAATCAAAACTATGTTATGCTATTATGTTAAACATATGTTTAACATATGTTATCTTTCTTATCTGAAATCAAGCAAGCAAAAAAGCTATTATATAAATAGGATCTAAAAAACAAAATAAAAAAATACGCCAAAAAGGTCTGGAAAAAACTTAAAATTAATAGCAAAAAATTAAGGCCCTGAGAATTTAAAAGGTATTCCACTAATCACTATTAGGGGATATATGGGGGAGGGATGGATGAATCTGTATCATCAGGCTGTAGAATTAATATGGAGGGTCCTTTTTTAAGGAAATGAGGAGAGGTTCTATATCTATATGCTATTCTCTAATAGAGAACTCTTCTTTCACAGGTTTTGGCTTTGCAGTAGCTAATTGTCTTTCTGCTTTATTAAAATAATCACTAAGCCTTTCTTTTATTCCTTCATCTCTAAACTTTGTATTTAGAAGATTAGACACAGCACTAAGTTTTAAATCATTAGCCAAACAAACCTCTTGAAGTGTCTTCCTACTTATCTCCCCATTCTTTATTCTTATTATTAATTTATCATAGAATCCCTCCCCTGTTTCTTCTTTCTTCATCTCCTCTTCATATACTGCCTTTCTCTTTGTAACTTTAATATCTTCATATAATTCCCTTTGTTTAGGAGTTAGATCTGTAAATCTTATGTAACCTTTAAAAGTTGTAAGACGATTATATTTTGGGCGATAGTTTGGATTTTTCATTCTTGCCCTAGCCCATCTATCTTCAATCCTTTTATTTTGTCTAATATCCCATTTATCCTCAGAATACAAACTTCCATCATTTGGGGTATGGATAACTCCAAAACCCCTTTCAATCATGTGTATATGGATCTTACATAAATCCCTCAAATCCTTATCAAGATTATAAAAATTAGGAACTGCAAGCCCATAGATATTAAAATTATCTCTATACATATTAATCATTTGAATTAAAAGTTTTTGGTCTTGATCAAAGAAGTTTCTTTTATATCCTGTCCTTATAGCTTCATCATCAAAAATACATCCAAACTTAAATCCTTCTAATAATCTCATAACATCATTCCTTGAATAAACTTGATGTTTCCAAGGTCTAAAACCTTTTATTCTTGAAAAGAACTTAAATAAAAAAGAACTCTTTGAATTACCCCTTGGGCCAGAAACAACAAGAACCAAATCAAATTTATTCTTCTGTCTTGTTTTAGCAATTTCAATTAAATCATTTATAGACCAAACAATTCTCATTTTACCCTTTTGTCATTAAACCTTCTTTAATAAATTTCTTTGCTTGTTCTGAATCAAATTCTTCTTTATGGGAAAAGATTAAATCATATTTATTTAAAGGTTCATTTATTTTTGCTTTTATCTCTATTACAAAATCAAGAACCTTTTGGTATTTTTCAATATCTATTTTTAATACTTTTGTTTTCTTTACCTGATTAACCTTATGAGAATAAAGTTTGGGAATAAGTTTTTTTATTTTTTTTAACTCATCTCTGTAATGTTCTAAAATTTCTCTATCTGTTTTTTTCTTTCCTTTTTTTGATTCTTTCTTTTTTACAGCAAAAATTGAATTATTAATAAGCATTAATAGAGTATTTACAAGCCTTCTAAATCCATGGATTTTAAGGAGATCTACATCAACATCCATCATAATTTCATCTAATAAATCATAATGTCCAAAGAGAGAAATTACTTCATATTTGTCAGCATCATAAAGATGTTTCATTATTTTTAATTTTGCATAATCAGAAGCAACATTCCAGTTTCCATATTCAGATTGAGCAGAATCTCCAGAATCATCTTTTGCCATAAAATAAAGTTGTTAATTAAACTTATAAACCTTTTCTTTCAACAAACATATAACAAAGGTTACCTTAGTGAACAACATCGCCCCCAACACAAAGAAAAGAAAAAAAATTGCCCCCAAACCCAATCCGAGTGCGAAGCACGAGCATTTTTCCCTTCTTTTTCTTTCTCACCTTTCTCTTTCTTTTAATCAATACATACAATCAAAACATTATGCATACAATCAGCCTAGAATAAATTAAAAGAAAAACTTCTTAAAAAAACTGAATTATAGAGGGTGTCCTACGTTTCCAATGGAGAATTCTCTAACCCTTATTATTATTATTATTATTATATGTATAGATAACAATACAATACATACAATACAAATAAGGGAATCTTATACCCCTAAAACAGATAGATTTATATACCCCAAATACCTCAAATATCTATGATAAATGAATACCTTTATTATTATAATGAAAATACAAACCTAACTCAAAAAGAGAAAAGGAATAGAAAAAAATCAAATCCCCTTCACCTAAAACATTTTTTCATTATAAGAGATAAACAAGACAAATTAGCATTTAAAAAAATTAGAAAAATTTGTATATGTTGTAGTAAAAAATTGCCTAAGAAGAGATGGAAATATTGTTCTACATCTTGTAATAATAAAATAAGATATTCTAAAAATTCGGAAAAGATAAAAAAATATACAAAAGAATATGCTAAAAGAAGAATATTAATAGATGAATCATACTATTTATCAAGGATATTAAGGACAAGACTATATATAGCTCTTAAACAACACCAAAGCCAAATAAGATTAAAAGAAATTTCTATTGATGTAACTTCTATTAAGAAAAAAATAGGGAAAAAACCTAGTAAAGAATATCACTTAGATCACATAGTTCCTTTGTCAAAATTTGACTTAACAGAAAAAACTGAGATATTAATTGCTTTTCATCCATTAAATTTAAGATGGCTTCTAGCCAAAGAGAACTTAAAAAAACATTGTTCTATAACATCTATGAATAAAGATGATTTAATAAATTTGATAAAAAATTAATATGGTAAGAATACAACTAAATATAAAAATGGAAGAAGAAACAAAAGCGAGACTTGATAAGTTTGGCTCTAAGGGAAATACTTATGAAGATATTCTAAACAAACTTATGGATATTTCAGAAAAAATTAAAAAATTAAAAAAACATTTATAAAAGAATGAATTACACAAAAATAAAACAAGAGATTGAAAGAGAACAAGAAAAAGTAAGGAATCAAGAGAGCATAATTTCCCACAACAATATTATGAATGAATTAAATGTAGAGGTGTTGAAATGATTGATTATAGTTTTGTAAATGGGTTATGGTTTAAAATTCCTACTTTTATATTTTGTTTAGGTCTCATTATTTGGTGTGCTATAGAAGATGAAAGGAGAACCAAAAAATGAATAAAACAATAAAATCAACAATAATTAATATGGTTCATCTTAAATTAAAACAATTAAAACCAGAACTAAAACCAAAAAACAAGGAAGAGTTAATTTTTATAAGTTCTACACTTGCTTTAAATATAATTGAAAAAGAAATTTTAAAAGTAATTAAAAATAATGAATATCTTGAAACTGATGAAAGGCATACACAAGGATTTCAAAGTGGTGTTAAATTAGCTTTTAAATTAATAAAAGACGTATTAGGATTAAAAGGGGGCAAATAACAATGGATGCAAAAAGACTTTTAAAAGAAGTGAAGCTAAGTTCAGATAAAATAAAAGAAGAGATAATAGATGGCGATATAAATGGTTGCATAATTTGGATTAGGGAAGGAAGAAGAACAGAGATACAATCTTATTAAGAATAGCTAACCCAAACATTAACTTCTTTTAAAAAACTTCTCACAGTAGCCCTATCAAAGCCTTTTTATAAAGGAAAACTAATTTTCTTCAAATAATCCTCTTTTAAATCTTTTTGAACAATATGAAGGTAAATCTGAGTTGAAGTTATTGATTTATGGCCCAATAACCTCTGAACTTTCTCTATTGGTATGTCTTTTTTCAATAAATGTGTAGCACAGCTATGTCTTAGCACATGTGGGCTTATTTGCTTGTTTAAAGCACGTATACTACACAAATTCAGTAAAGTTCGCCATCTTCTACCACTTATCTTAAATAAGGGCTTATTTTCGTCTAAATCGCTTTTTATAGTAGAAATCCAGTTATTAATCCTTTTCATTAGTTCAGGTAACACAAAAACCATTCTTTCTCTTGATCCTTTTTCTCCAATCTTTAATTCTCCTAAATCCTTACAATCAGAATCCCAGTAAGCCCTCCAATTAAAATCATCTAGTTTAATTCCTGTTAAACCCCCAACCCTCAAACCACAATAGAAACTCAACAAAAGCATTAACTTTTCTCTTTCTCTTTCAAAGTATTTTTCTATTCTCCAAACTTCTTCTTCTGTTATAAAAATTGGAATCTTATTAGATCTAACTCCTGTTTCTCTAGGAATAATTATTTCTTTAGTGCTATCAAGGATATCTTTAGAGAAATCTTCTTTATTTAATATTACAAAAGTTATGTAGTTCTTAACAAAGGCCTTAACAACTGAATTATAATTAAACTTCTTAAGAAAATTATTAACCTTTCTCTGTGTTAGGTTTTCTGCTTGCCCAAATTTATCATAATAGCCCATATATTCATAAATAGTTTTATGCTTTAATTTCTTTGATTTACACCAATCAACAAATTTCTTTCTTTCTTCAATGTTCATTTTATTTTTTTTCTATTATCTTAATTATTTCTAAACATAACTTTTCTGGGATTACTCCTCTAAACTCTGAACTCTTTTCTCCCTGAGTTCCTTTATCTAAAACACCCATCAATTTCTTTTTATGATATCCTCTTGGTTGTCTATCATGACATGGAGCTCCATTCTTACAACATTTACCGACAAATCCAAAATTATTCCAAATATCAGTAGGTTTCATATAATTAAATCCATATTGACAATAAGTAACAGTAGTTTTTGGTAAAGGTTTCATAAACCAGATCGATCTTAATCCTGCTCTTGGATTTTCAATAACCCAATATTTAGGTTTTAAATCCCGAATCAATTCCACACACTTATAAGCTAATGCTAATCCTATATAAGTCTTTGATTTAGTTGGAAATCCCATATACATACTATTACCACTTAAACTAAATGTTTCACAAGGAGGACTACACCAAATCATATCTGGCTTTCTCCATTCTTTAGGCAACATCTTAATATTAAAATAAAGCATATCGCAAACCATATCTGGTTTAAACTTTGGATTAAAGTCTATTGTGAAAACTTCATGTCCTCTTTCTTTAGATACATTTCCAAAACTACTTGTTCCAGAAAAAAATTCAATTATTTTCATTTTTCCTCCTTATGAATTTTATCTATTAATTTTTGACAATATTTCATTCTTTCATTGTATGTATTTGGATTCTTAGCACTTGCACCAAGTGAACTTCTATCTGAAACAGCATAAACCTTAGAGACTAATGAAAAACTATTTTCTTCAGTTACTCCTTTTTTAATTTCTTTTTCAACAAATTCTAAGTCTTTAGTATCTTCATTCCATGCTTCTGTTTCTGTTTTAAATCCATGAGGTCTTTCTTTAGTTATTTCTCCCATATTACCTAAAACTCTCCTGATGTTCTATAATTTCTAAAGGAGTTTTTCTAGGGAGTATTTTAATATCAGGAGCAGGAATTATTTTAATCCTAGGAGCTCCTTGCTCAATAACACATTCAATTTCTTCTTCTAAGTTCTCTGGGGCTTCTTTAAATTGTTTAGCTATAATTCTCTCAACTAATACTCCA
>JAUUWR010000105.1 GCA_030588935.1 bacterium
AAATACAGGGTTTTCAAGAACCTAAGATGATTATTAATGTTATCAAGAAAGAAGTTGAGAGACAAAAAGAAAATATAAAGAATGGGAAGTTGGTTGGGGAAGTTAGAAAAGCTAATATTGATGGGACAACTGATTTTTTAAGGCCTTTGCCAGGTGCTGCAAGAATGTATCCTGAGACTGATTTGCCTTTGTTAAAAATTTCAAGACAGGTAATTAATAAGGCTAAAAAGAGTTTGCCTAAGTTGCGGGGAGAAATTAGGGAAGATTTGAAAAAGAGGGGTTTAAGCGAGGAAATGATTAGATTGTTATTGAGACAGAGAAAGTTAGATGAGTTTGAGATGCTGTTGAAGATAATTAATGAGCCTAAATTTATTTTTCAGGTTTTGGTTGAGATTCCTAAGGAAATTGCTTCTCATGAAGGAAAGGATGTTAGTGAGGTTTTGAGTTTAGATATTATTGAGGAGATTGTTAATGCTGTTGTAAAAGGGGAAATTGGTCGCGGTGATGTAAAGCATATTATGACTGAAATTGTTAGAGGAAAAAGTTTAGATGAGGCAATTAAAATTGAGAAAGTTGATTTAGGTGATGTAGAGGCTGAAGTTGCTAAAATTATTAAGGAAAAACCTGGTTTGAGTGTTGGGGGTTATATGGGGTTGATTATGAAGAAGTTTATGGGGAGGGTTAGTGGGAAAGAGGTTAGTGAGGTGCTTGGGAAGTTGGTTGGAAAATGAAAAAAATAAGAATTATAATCATTTCAATATCAATATTCATTTTAGTTGGAGCTTTGGTTCTGATTTTTTTAAATCAAGCCTTTACTGGAAGGGTTATTGAAACAGAAAATGAAAATATTTATTCATATACAAAAGCTATATGCAATGACACTAATTATTGCCAAGATTATGAAGTTATATGTGATGGTGAAAGAGTTGTAAAAATAAGCCCTATTACAGGAGCAGTAGCCCAATACTCTAAAAACTGGAAAGACCCAAGAGATAAGGAGATGATAGATAGATTGTGTGAATAAATACTTAAACTTCTAATTAGAAAGATTTATAAGTTATATAGACTTATATAACTATGGTTAATAAGAAGATATTGCATTATCCTAGGTTGGATAGTGTGCTGATGGTTGAGAAGACTATAAAAAAATATAATGGGAAATTTAGAAAAAAGAAATTATGGCAACATCTTCCCAAAAAAATGATGTATCAGACTTTTTGTTTTATTTTTGATTATTTAATTTCTTTAGGCAAGGTTTCAGTGGAGGACGGCAGGATTAGTTTATCAGATAATAAGGTTTATAAGCCAAAAAAGGGGAGTAAAGATATGAGAACTCACAATTTGGGCGAAGTGAATGAGAAGTTAGCTGGAAAAAAAGTTAAATTAGCTGGATGGATTGATGTTACTAGAGAGTATGGCAAGGTTATTTTTATTGATTTAAGGGATAGATATGGGAAAGTTCAGTGTGTTATTGTTGGCAAGAATCCTGATTTTGGAAAAGCTAAAAAATTAAGTAAAGAATCTTGTGTCTTAATTGAAGGAGAAGTGAAAAAAAGACCAAAAGGGGGTGAAAATAAAAAGCTTGCTTCTGGCAAAGTTGAGGTTTTTATTGATAGGCTTAAAGTTTTAAACTCATGTTCTTTGCTTCCTTTTGAAATTAACGAGGATATTTCTAATGAAGATTTAAGGCTGAAATATAGATTTTTAGATTTAAGGAGCGAAAAAATGCAGAAAAATATTATTATGAGAAGCAGGATTTTAAAATCTGTAAGGGATTTTTTTGATAGAGAAGGTTTTATTGATATTGAAACTCCTATTTTAGCTAAATCAACTCCTGAAGGAGCAAGAGATTACATTGTTCCGAGCAGGAATTTTCCTGGAAGATTTTATGCCCTGCCCCAATCCCCGCAGTTGTTTAAACAGCTTTCAATGGTTGCTGGTTTTGATAAATATATTCAAATTCCAAGATGTTTTAGGGACGAGGATTTGAGAAGCGACAGACAGCCTGAATTTACTCAGATTGATGTGGAGATGAGTTTTATTGAACAAAAGGATGTAATCGATGTTGTTGAAAGGATGATTAAATATGTTTTTAAGGAGATTTTGAATGTGAATGTGAAGACTCCTTTTCCGAAAATTAGTTATGATGAGGCAATGAAAAAATATAAGACAGATAGGCCTGATTTAAGGAAAAAAGGAGAAAAATTTGCTTTTTGCTGGGTGATTGATTTTCCTTTATTTGAATATAGCAAGGAGGATAAAAGATACAAATCAATGCATCACCCTTTTACTATGCCTGCTAAGGAGAATTTTAATGAAAAGTCTAAATCATTAGCTTATGATATTGTTTTGAATGGAGTAGAGATTGGCGGGGGAAGTATTAGGATTCATGATTCTGAAATTCAACAAAAGGTTTTTGATTTATTGGGTATAAGTAAAAAACAAGCACAAGAAAAATTTGGGTTTTTATTAGATGCTTTGAAATTTGGAGCTCCTCCTCATGGAGGAATTGCTTTTGGATTTGACAGATTAGTGCAGTTGATGTTAGGACAAGAATCAATAAGAGAGATAATTGCTTTTCCAAAAAATAGAGAAGCCAGGGATGTTATGTTAGATGCTCCATCTAAATTATCTGATAAGCAGTTAAAAGAAGTTTATATTTCTGCTGTTAAGAGGAAGAGATAGGTTGGGGGCTTAAAATGAAAATTCTTGCGATTGGTGATTTTCATGGGAAGTTTCCTGTGAAGTTGAAGAAGCTGATTAAAAAGCAAAAACCCGATTTAATTTTAAGTACTGGGGATTATGTACCTTTTTCATTAAGGGATGAATTTTTTGAGCACTCTTATGGTACTGATGTTCAATTATGGGAAGCGATTGGTAAAAAGAAGTTTAAACAAGTTAATCTTAGCGACGAGAAAAAAGGTGAAACTGTTTTAAAACAATTAAATAAACTTTCTATTCCTATTATTTCTGTTTTAGGGAATATAGATTATCCTATGCCTGATGATGTAGAAGATGTTAAGA
>JAUUWR010000117.1 GCA_030588935.1 bacterium
CAATTAAATATTAATAAGGAAGACGGCAATTCCTCACTCTGCCTTAAGGCAGAGGTATCCTTGCCGTGGATGTAATGAGAAAAAAAGGAGCAAGTCATGTTGAAGTAATATTTTCTTTTGTGCTTTTTACATCTTTTATTATTTTTATGTTTATAGTTTTTAAGCCCCTGCAGATATTTTCGAAAACTACAACAGATTTAGATGCAACAGAAGATGCGATATTAAAAAATATTTCAAATGATTTGTCAGTGATTTCTATGAAAATATATGATCCTGTTACAGAATCTTGTTTTTCTGTTAAGAATCTTTTAGATGATTCCTTACGTTTAATTGTAAAAAATGAAAGTGGAGAAATAGTTAATGCCAGCAGAAGTGGAGGAAATATTTATTTTGAAAAATCTGGAGATTTTTATAATTTGTATTATTCAGATGAACTTAATGAACAAGGTTCTCCTTCTTTTTGTTATAGTCTTGTAAATGGAGATTATAAAACAGGATTTGTAAAAACATATAAGATCGTATCTTATTCCAAACTTGTTGCTTTAAAAAACAAGTATAATCAGGATTATGAGCAGCTTAAACAAGAATTTGGCTTGGGTAGTGATTTTTATATTATTATTAGAAATAGTCCAGAGATTAACTTTGTATTGGCAAAAGAAAAACCAAGAGGTGTAGAAATTCTTGCAGAGGATTTTGCAGTATCTATTTTAAAACCAAATGCTGATTTAAATCATGATATAATGAGTGTGCAGGTTTGGGGGTGATTTAATAATTTAGAGAAAGATATTATAATACTTATAACTTATAAAATATTATGTTCCAAAGATGAGAGGATTAAGCGAGAACAACCCATCTGAGAAGCGTAATATTTTATAAAGATTCCAGTTAATAGTATAAGTAAATATTTTGTAAGCACAAAAAATAAAATAAGTAAAAATGGCGATGGATAACAAAAAAGCATGGTTGAGAATTATCGAGGCATTTATAGCAATTTTGATAGTTGCTTCTGTTTTAATTATAGTTATGTTGAGAAATCCTTCCCAATTAGACCGGGGAGATGAAATATATGAAAAACAAAGATTTATTTTAAAGCAGATAAGTTTAAATGATAGTTTAAGAGGAGAGATTTTGATTAACAAAACAATTAATGTAGAAAAATTTATTGAAAGTTTGGCTCCTGTTTCTTGGAATTTTACAACAAGAGTTTGTGATTTTGAAAAAATTTGCGGGCTTTTGCCGAGTTTTAATATTGAAAAAGAAATTTATGTTGATCAGATTTTAATAACTTCTAATTTGACATATTTTAATCCGAGAAAATTGAAGTTTTTTGTTTGGATGAAGTGAGATTGGGTGAAAAATCAAAAAAAGATTTAAAGATTCTTGTACTCCCTACAAACATATGTCTTACCTTTTTCATACGTAAACTTAGGAGGCTTCGCCAACCTAAGTTTTTATTTTACTAGAATCTCATAAATATTTCTCGCTCTACAGATGATTAACTTAAAAAATAATTACCTGATATAGAGGATAAAGAAATTCAGGCTAGGCTTGCCTTCCTGAATTTCATAAAACTAATTTTCTATTCCTCTGTCGGTATATCACTAGGGCATACAGTTACTAAAGATTCTCAACATATAAAAACTCTTTTTTCTTTATTGTTGTATGGTAAAACTAAAAAAAATCTCCTCAGTTGAATATGAGATTCCAAAAACAGGCAAGATGTTGGTGCCTGGAAAGATTTTTGCTAGTGAGAAGCTTATTGAAAATATTAAGCAGGATAAAAGTTTAGAGCAAATTCAAAATGTTGCAATGCTGCCTGGAATTTTAAAGGCAAGCATGGCTATGCCTGATGCTCACCAAGGATATGCTTTTCCAATTGGAGGTGTTGCTGCTTTTGATATTGATAAAGGGGTTATAAGTCCTGGCGGGGTTGGCTATGATATTAATTGTTCTGTTAGATTGTTAAGAACAAATTTGAAGTTAGAGGATATTCAGGGAAAGAAAAAAGAAATTGTTCATTCTCTTTTTAGGACTATTCCTTCTGGTGTTGGAAGGGGTGGGAAACTGAAACTTAGTAAACAAGAGTTGGATAATGTTCTTATTAGAGGAACACAGTGGGCTGTTAAAAAAGGTTATGGTGTTAAGGAAGATTATGAGCATACAGAAGAGCAAGGGTGCTTGAAAAATGCAAATCCTGATAATGTAAGTGAGAGAGCAAAATCTCGCGGAGTGGGGCAGGTTGGAAGTTTAGGAGGTGGAAATCATTTTTTAGAATTGCAAATTGTTGATGAAATTCTTAATGAAGAGGTTGCTAAAGTTTTTGGGTTAGAAAAAGGAATGATTACAATTATGGTGCATTGCGGTTCGCGCGGGCTTGGACACCAAGTTGCTTCAGATTATATTAAAGAAATGGGGGAAAAATATGGATTTCCTGAGCAAGATAGGGAGTTGGTAAATGCTCCGATTAAAAGTGATTTGGGTAAAAGGTATTTGAGTGCGATGGCTTGTGCTGCTAATTTTGCTTTTGCAAATAAACAGTTAATTACCCACTGGATTAGAC